>NZ_JAFLWU010000046.1:0-32195 GCF_017316265.1 Pseudomonas sp. Marseille-Q1929 | reverse complement strand
CGGCAGGGATGCCGGTTTAGCCGCCCCGCGCCATGGATGGCGCGTGGCGGCGGCCCCCCAAATCCATGTCGGATTACGGGCATGCCGAGCCTAGGCGAGGCACCGAGTGTTGGGGCAAGAGCCCTTTTGGTTACTTTTGGGGCTCTTTTCCAAAAGTGACCCGCCGTAAGGGCGGAACCATAAGCCGCCGTTACCCAAATAACGGATATGTACGCAGCCCACCCCAAACAGCACATACATCCAATTCCCCCACCACCCCGACCGGCAAACTCCCCCCATCGCTCAACTCTCCAGGGGGAATCCAACACCATGGACCCAACACCCAAAACCAGCCCCGACGAAGTCGTCACCCTAGTCGTCAAACACCTCATCAAACCCGGCCACGAAGCCAATTACGAAGCCTGGCTACGCCGCATCGTGCGCATCGCCGGCGAACGCCCCGGCCACCTCGGCGTCGACGTCGTACGCAGCAAACAAAACAACCTCGCACTGTTCACCTGCGTCCTGCGCTACCGCTCCACCGACGCCCTGGAACGCTGGCTCGACTCCCCCGAACGCAACGAATTGATCGCCGAAGCCGCCCCCATGCTCGCCGACGGCGACAACACCGAAATCGGCGCCGTCAACGAATTCTGGTTCAACCCCGAAACCGAACACGCCGCCAAGCCCCCGCGCTGGAAGCAAGCCGTGGTCACCCTGTTCGTGATCCTGCCGCTGACCCTGCTGATCCCAATCATCTGGGGCCCAATCCTGCGCCTGCATCCCTTCCTCTCCAACTACGTGGTCGCCACCTTCCTGATCACCCTGACCATCGTCCTGCTGGTGGTCTACCTGCTGATGCCGGCCGCCACACGCCTGTTCGCTCCCTGGCTCGAAGCCTCTGTAAAGGAAACCCTATGAACGCCGACCTGATTCTGTTCAATGGCCAGTTCCACACCGTGGACCGTGAAAACCCGCGCGCCACCGCCGTCGCCATCCACCAGGGCCGTTTTGTTGCCGTCGGCACCGACGGTGAAGCCATGGCCCTGCGCGGCAGTGGCACCCAGGTCATCGACCTCAAGGGCCGCACCGTGATCCCCGGCCTCAACGACTCCCACTTGCACCTGATCCGTGGCGGCTTGAACTACAACCTCGAACTGCGCTGGGAAGGTGTGCCGTCCCTGGCCGATGCGTTGCGCATGCTCAAGGACCAGGCCGACCGCACGCCGACGCCACAGTGGGTGCGCGTAGTTGGTGGCTGGAACGAATTCCAGTTCGCCGAAAAACGCATGCCCACCCTCGAAGAATTGAACCAGGCCGCGCCGGACACGCCCGTGTTCGTGCTGCACCTGTACGACCGCGCCTTGCTCAACCGTGCCGCCCTGCGCGTGGCCGGCTATACCAAGGACACGCCGAACCCACCGGGCGGCGAGATCGTGCGTGACAGCCACGGCAACCCCACCGGCATGCTGGTGGCGCGTCCCAACGCGATGATCCTGTATTCGACCCTCGCCAAAGGCCCGAAACTGCCACTGGAATACCAGGTGAACTCGACCCGCCAATTCATGCGTGAGCTCAACCGCCTTGGCCTGACTAGCGCCATCGATGCCGGCGGTGGTTTCCAGAACTACCCCGATGACTATGCGGTGATCGAGCAACTGGCCAAGGATGAACAGTTGACGGTGCGCATCGCCTACAACCTGTTCACCCAGAAGCCCAAGGAAGAACTCAGCGACTTCAAGAACTGGACCGGCAGCGTCACCCTGCACCAGGGCGATGACTACCTGCGCCACAACGGCGCTGGCGAGATGCTGGTGTTCTCCGCCGCCGACTTCGAAGACTTCCTCGAGCCGCGCCCGGACCTGCCGCTGACCATGGAACAGGAGCTGGAACCGGTGGTGCGCCACCTCGTGGAGCAGCGCTGGCCATTCCGCCTGCATGCCACGTATGACGAGTCCATCTCGCGCATGCTCGACGTGTTCGAGAAGGTCAACCGCGACATTCCGTTCAATGGCCTGCCGTGGTTTTTCGACCATGCGGAAACCATCACGCCGAAAAACATCGAACGCGTGCGTGCCCTTGGCGGCGGCATTGCGATCCAGGACCGCATGGCGTTCCAGGGCGAATACTTTGTCGAGCGCTACGGCGCCAAGGCGGCCGAAGCCACGCCGCCGATCAAGCGCATGCTGGCCGAGGGCGTGCCGGTCGGGGCGGGCACCGACGCCACGCGGGTGTCGAGCTACAACCCGTGGACCTCGCTGTACTGGATGGTCAGCGGCCGCACCGTCGGCGGCCTGGAGCTGCACGCCGAAGGCTTGCCGCGCCTCACCGCGCTGGAACTGTTCACCCACGGCAGCGCCTGGTTCTCGTCCGAGCAGGGCAAGAAAGGCCAGATCAAGGTCGGCCAATTGGCGGACGTTGCCGCACTGTCGGCGGACTTTTTCAGTGTCGATGAAGAAGCCATCAAGTGGATCGAATCGGTGCTCACCGTGGTCGGCGGCAAGGTGGTCTACGGCGCCGGCGACTTTGAAGACTACGCACCACTGCGTGTGCCGGTGCTGCCGGACTGGTCGCCGGTGGTCAAGGTGCCGGGTCACTGGCGCCCAAGCTCGCCGTTGCAGGCGCAAGTCCACCAGTGCAGCGGCCCCTGCGGCGTGCATTCCCACAGCCACGAAAAGGCGCGGCTTTCCAGCGTGCCGGTCAGCGACTTCCAGGGTTTCTGGGGTGCGTTTGGCTGTTCCTGCTTTGCTTTCTGATTTCCCATCCCCCGTAAGGAGTTGAACCATGGCTAGCCCACGCTTGAACAAAGATGACGCGGTTGTACTGTTGGTCGATCACCAGACTGGCCTGATCTCCCTGGTCCAGGATTTTTCCCCCAACGAATTCAAGAACAACGTCCTGGCCCTGGCTGATGTGGCGAAGTTCTTCAACCTGCCGACCATCCTCACCACCAGCTTTGAAAGCGGCCCCAACGGCCCGCTGGTGCCGGAGCTGAAAGAGCTGTTCCCGGACGCGCCGTACATTGCCCGCCCTGGCCAGATCAACGCCTGGGACAACGAAGATTTCGTCAAGGCCGTCAAGGCGACCGGCCGCAAGCAGATCATCATTGCCGGTGTCGTGACCGATGTGTGCGTGGCGTTCCCGACCCTGTGTGCGCTGGAGGAAGGCTTTGAAGTGTTCGTGGTTACCGATGCGTCGGGCACCTTCAACGAAACCGTGCAACAGGCCGCCTGGGCGCGCATGACCGCCGCCGGTGCACAGCTGGTCAACTGGTTCGCCGTGGCCTGTGAACTGCAACGCGACTGGCGCAACGACATGGAAGGCCTGGCCAACCTGCTGTCGCCGCGTATTCCCAACTACCGCAACCTGATGAACAGCTACTCGGCGTTCAACAAGTAAGCGATTCTGCATCACACCGCTGAACCCTGTGGGAGCTGGCTTGCCTGCGATAGCGGTGTACCAGCTGACAGTAATGTTGGCTGATACACCGCTATCGCAGGCAAGCCAGCTCCCACATTTTGATTTGTAGCGTTGCGACTATCCGGTTATAAAGCCATCAAATGTCCACCGAGAAGCGACAATGAACCCCTTTGAAGACATGCGCCTGTTCTGCCAGGTCATGGAGTCCGGCAGTTTCACCGCCGCCGCCGAACAGCTGGGCCTGTCCAAGCAGTTCGTCAGCCGCCGCCTGATCCAGCTGGAAGACCGCCTCGGCGTGCGTCTGCTCAACCGTTCCACCCGCCGCCTGGACGTCACGCCACTGGGCCAGAGTTACTACGAATCCGCCCTGCGCCTGCTCGGTGAAGTCGAGCAAGTGGAGCAGGGCATCGCCGGGCAGAACAGCGAGCCGCGCGGCACCATTCGCCTCAGCGCGCCGTTGTCGTTTGCCATGGCCCACCTGGGTTGCCTGTTGCCGCTGTTTTTGCAGCGCCATCCGCAAGTGTCGGTGGAGGTCGATCTCAGCGACCGTCCCGTGGACTTGATCGGCGAAGGCTACGACCTGGTCTTGCGCATCGGCACCCTGGAAGACTCCACCCTGATCGCCCGCCGCATCGCCAGCATTCCCCGGGTGTATTGCGCCAGCCCCGACTACCTGGCGCTGCGCGGTACGCCGCAAAAACCCGATGACCTCGCCGAACACGACTGCTTGCCCTACGGCCATGGCCGCCAGGTGCAATGGCGCTTCAAAGGCAAGGTGCAGGCGCTGAATGTGAGCGGGCGGATGCGCGTGAACAACGGCGATCTGTTGCGCGACACCGCCATCGCCGGTTTGGGCGTGACCTATCTGCCGACCTTTATCGTCGGCGACGCGCTGAAGGACGGACGCCTGGTCAGTGTGCTGGACGAATTCGCCCCCGAAGACCTGACCCTGTCGGCGGTGTACCCGCAGCACCGGCAAAGCTCACGGCCGGTGCAGGCGCTGGTGGAATTCCTGCGCGAACGCCTGGCTAGCGGCTGTTGAACAGCTGACGGATCAGGTTGGGTGTGCTGCCGGTCCAGCGTTTGAACGCGCGACGAAAGTTCGCCGCGTCGTTGAAGTTCAGGTACGCCGCCACTTCCTCATTGCTGTAGCCCTTGACCTGATACAGGTGCAACGCCACCTGCTTGCGCACCCGGTCCACTTGCTGCTGAAACCCGGTGTCGTGTTTGTGCAACTTGCGCTTGAGGGTCGCCGGGCTCATGGCGAACGCCTGCGCTGCCTGTTCCAGGCTCGGCGGTTGGCGCACCAGGTCGCGCAGGTAGTCGTCGAGGCAATCGAGAAAACTGCCGGCAAAGCCCAACTGTTCGATCTGCTCACGGGCCTGCTGGCGCGCGACCTGTCCAGCCGTGACGGACGCACCCGGCCACGCGCGTGTGAGGTATTCGCGGGGGATGCAGAGCATGTCCAGCGGGCGTTCGAAGCGCGTGTCTTCGCCTAGGTGCACCCAGTACTGCTCGACATAACGCGGCTCGGCATGGCTGAAACTGGCCACCCACGGCAGGCGTTCGCCGCTGAGCCATTGGCTCATGGCAACCAGCGAGGTCATGCTGGCTTCCAGCAAGAAGCGCCAGTGTTCGCCAGCGCCGCACGTGTCCAGCCAATACAGGTAGGCGTGGTGCTCATCCAACTCCAGTTGCAGGGTGACCAGCGGGCTGAGCAGCACTTGCTGCTGGATCAGGATGTCCAGTGCCTGATGCAGGTTCTGCGCGTGGCCCAAGGCATGGCTGGCTGCGCCGTAATAACCGGGCAACAAGCGCTGGCCGAACAGGAAGCTGCTGTCGTCGGCGTCCAGCAGTTTGCGGCTGTTGCCGATCAGGCCGAGGAACTGCTGCGGGCTCAGCCGTGCCGTGCCCGCGAGGATGTCCTCGTGAAACAACCCGGTGCCACGCAGCAGGCGATGGCTGTCGATGTCCCGCGACAAGGCCAGGTCGATCAGGGTAGCGGGTTGGTAATGCCCCGGGATGAAGCGGCTGTCGGCTTCATACCAGTCTGTTTTCACCGCCATCTCAGGCGCTTTTCGCAAGCGGTTGCTTGGCGCGGGCCAGGGCCAGGTTCAGGCGCTTGAGCAAATCCTGCGGCGCTTCGGCCAGGGCCATGACCACGGCGGTGGTCGCGGCCAGTTGCAGGCGTTCGCCTTGCAGCCGGGTCTTGTGGGCGAGGGCGCGCACGGTCTGTTGCAGCTCCAGCGCGAGCACCTGGGCCTGGCGCTCTCCGGTGTTGGGCAGCAGCACCACGAAGCGGTCGCCGGCCAGGCGGCAGAGCAAGTCCTGGCGGCGCAGGTTCAGCAACAGCACATGGCTGAGGGCCTGCAACACCGCATCGCCTTCGGCATGCCCGAAGGCCTGGTTGATGGCGGCGAAGTTGTCCAGGTCCAGGGCCAGCAACGACAGCGGTTGCTGCTGCTCCTGGCTGTCACGCAGGCTGTCGGCGAGCTGGCGCTTGAGGTAGTCGGCGCCGGCCAGGGGCGTGAGTTTGTCGAACAGGCGATGCTCGCGGAACAGACGCTCGCGTTTCTCCATCTGCGCGCTGATCGCCAGTTGTTCGCGGTGCCAGTGGTAGATGCCGATGGTCAGCAGAATCATGCCCACCGGCATCGGCCCGGATTCGAGCCAGTGGTCCCAGGTGATGCTGTCGGGCAGGCGGATGAACTCGTCGAGGCTGTCGATCCACCACGAGAAAAAGATGCACGACAGGCCCAGCGCCAGGTAGTTGGTGACGCGCCCGGCGGGGCGGCTTTTCAGCACCAGGCCGAGCCACACCAGGGCGAGCAGGGCGGAGCCGCCTTCGCCGAAGATGTCCAGCCACACCCATTCGCTGAAGCTTTTCAACTCGCCACAGGCCAGGTGCAGGATCAGCCCGAGGTTGGCGGCGATCAGCAGCAGGGAGAGTTTCCAGCGGTGGGGTTTGAGCACGGAGAACATGGCCGGCGTCCTTGGGGTAATTCAGTCGTGGGCGCCAGCACAGCAGATGGTTGTGACAGTTGCGTGACGGGGTGGGTGGGTCGAATCAGCTCATGTCCTAAGCACCATTCACTGGCAAACACAGATCAAATGTGGGAGCTGGCTTGCCTGCGATGCAGACACCTCGGTCTTTCAGTAACACCCGGGTGATGCTATCGCAGGCAAGCCAGCTCCCACACAAGCCAGCTCCCACAGTTCGAATTGAGGTCATTTCAGCTCATTTGTGCGCTTGGCCGCTCTCAAAACCCCGGTTTACGCGGCTCACAGCCAACCCCTGTCACAGAACCGTCATCCCCCACCCCTAGCTTGCCCTCCCAGTTGCCGGGCCTCTTGCCTGGCGCCAACGGATTCTTGGGGAGGATTGCATGTACAAGCGCACCGGGCTCGTCGGCTTCACGCTTACCGCCTTGGCCCTGGCCATGGCCAGCGAGCGGATCAACGCAGCGGAAGCGGCCACCACCGAGCACGTCGAAGTGGTCGGCCAGGCCGCCGCGATCGATTCGGCGTTGAAAGAACAGCGCACCGCCGACAGCATCAAGAGCGTGGTGCACGCCGACGGCGTCGCCCAGTTGCCGGATGAGAACGTCGCCGAAGCGGTGCAGCGCCTGCCGGGTGTCAGCGTCGAGCGCGACCAGGGCGAAGGGCGCTTTGTCAGCGTGCGTGGCCTGGGCCCGGACCTCAACAGTGTGACCATCAACGGCACCCTCGTGCCCGCCCCGGAAAGCGCACGCCGCGCCGTGGCCCTCGATGTGCTGCCCGCGGAACTGGTGCAATCGTTGTCGGTGATCAAGACCCTCACCCCGGACATGGACGCCAACTCCCTCGGCGGCACGGTCGATGTGCAAAGCCTCTCGGCCTTCGACCACAAAGGCCTGTTCTACACCGGCAGCAGCGAAGCCAGCTACGACAAGAACACCCACCAGACCAGCCCGAAATTCTCCGGCGCCGCCAGCAACCGTTTCAGCCTGGGCGACGGCATCGACAACTTCGGCGTGGCCGCCGCACTCAGCTGGCAGAAGCGTGACTTCGGCTCGGACAACGTCGAAACCGGCGGCGCCTGGGACTTCAGCGACGGCGCCAAACTCAACGAATTCGAACAGCGCGACTACGACATCAGCCGCGAACGCGCCGGTGGCGGCCTGAACTTCGACTACAAGCCCGATGACCTCAGCAGCTACTACCTGCGCACCCTCTACAGCCGCTACAAGGACACCGAGACCCGCAACTCCACCAGCATCGAATTTTCGGACCCGCTGGCAGCGGGCGAACTGGGGGATGCCGAAGGCAAGCGCAAGCTGAAAAACCGCGAAGAAACCCAGGAAATCCAGTCCTACGTGTTCGGTGGCGAGCGCATGCTCGGCCTGTGGACCTTGAGCGGCCAGGCCGGCTACAGCCAGTCCAGCGAAGACAGCCCGGCGCACATCGCCGGCGCGACCTTTGACGGCGGCGACTTCGCCAACAGCGGTTTCTACGACAAGGACAAACCGCGCCCGATCATCGGCAGCGGCTTCTACGATGCGAGCAACTTCACCCTCGACAAGGTCGATTGGGAAAAACAGAACACCAAGGACACCGAGAAAAACCTGCGCCTGGACCTGGCCCGCGACTATGACCTGAGCGGCTACGCGTCGCAGTTCAAGTTCGGCGGCAAGGTCAGCCGCCGCCACAAGAGCAACGACCTGGAAGCCTGGGTCTACAAGGATTTTGACGACCTGGGCTTCACTGACGAACAGCTCAACCTCACCCAGTTCCAGAAGGGCAATGTGGATTATCGCCTGGGTAACTACGGCCCCGGCATCAGTCCCAGCAGCATCAAGCAGTTGATCGGTGGCCTCAACGCGGCGGACTTCTATGACGAGACCGAATCGCGGGTCAACGACTTCACCATCCGCGAAGACATCAACGCCGGCTACCTGATGAACACCATCGATATCGACGACTGGCGCTTCATTGCCGGCCTGCGCTACGAAGGCACCGAGTTCGAAGCCAAGGGCACTGGCGCCACCGATGGCGTGTTCACCGCCACCGACACCAAGCGCCGCTATCACCACTGGCTGCCGGGCCTGCATGCACGCTACCAGATCGACAAGAACACCCAAGTTCGCGCGGCCTGGACCAAATCCGTGGTGCGCCCGACCTTCGGCCAACTGGCGCTGGGTTTTGTGATCGACGATGACGAAGCCACCTTCGGCAATCCAGACCTCAAGCCATTGGAATCGAGCAACCTGGACCTTGGCATCGAGCACTTCATGGGCCGCGCCGGCACCGTCTCGGCGTTCGTGTTCTACAAAGACATCAAGAACTTCGTCTACAACACCGACCTCGCCGGCACCGGCGCCTGGACCAACTTCTCCGAGGCCCACACCTACGCCAACGGCGACAGCGCCAAGCTGTATGGCCTGGAACTGGCCTACTCGCAGAAGTTCGACTGGCTGCCGGCGCCGTGGAATGGTTTGCTGGTGGGCGCCAACACCACCTTCAGCCGCTCCAGCGCCGATATCGAAGGCTTTGACAGCACCAGCGGCGGCAACCGCAAACGCAACATCAGCCTGCCGAACCAGTCGGACACGGTCGGCAACCTGATGCTCGGCTGGGAAGACGACAAGCTCAGCCTGCGCCTGTCTGCCAACTACAAGTCGGCCTACCTGTATGAGCTGGCGTCAATCAATGACAAGGCCCATGACCTGCATGTGGATGCGCAGACTTTTGTGGATTTCAGCGCGCGTTATTCGCTGACCAAGAACCTGCAAGTGAGCTTTGAGGCGCAGAACCTGACGGATGAGTCGTACTTCGTCTACACCGGCCATCGCAGCTACAACGGGCAGTACGAAGAGTACGGCCCCACTTACAAAGTAGGCCTGACCTTCACCCACTTCTAAGCACCAACACCGATTCAAATGTGGGAGCTGGCTTGCCTGCGATACCGGTGGGTCAGCTGCATCATTGCTAGCTGATACACCGCCATCGCAGGCAAGCCAGCTCCCACAGTTGATCTTCACTGTATTTGAAGGATTTACCCGTACATGAGAATTTCGAAGCTGTACCTGCTGATGGTTCTGGCAACCAGCGGTCACGCATTTGCCGCCGATTTGGCCCTGACGCCTTGGGCTCCAAGCCTCAACGCCGAGGCCGTGACGATCTTGAACACCAACGCACGCCTCGCCGCCAGCACCCGCGACGGCCTGCAACTGCTTGACGCCAAGGGCGCCGAGCTGGCGCGCTTCAACGGCAATTTCAGCAGCCTCGACACCCGCGCGGCCGGCACCCAGACCCTGGTGGCCAGCCTCGACAACGATCGCCAACAAGCCCTGCTGATCAGCCTCGACGCCACCGCCAAGACCTTCGGCAAACCGCTCTACCTGCCAACCCGCGACTACGCCGTGAACGGCCTGTGCCTGTACCGCGATTCGGCGGCCAACCTGTTTGTGTTCCTGGTGGGTGAAGAAGGCAAGGGTGAACAGTGGCTGGTGGGCAAGGGCGCCACGCTGTTGAACGAACCCCAGCGCGTACGCGGTCTGCCGCTGCCGCCGTCGGCGCAGTTCTGCCAGGTGGATGACGCGGCCAATCGCTTGGTGGTCAACGAAGAAAACGTCGGCTGGTGGGCCTACCCGGCGCACCCTGAAGCCGATGTGAAGCGCACGCCGGTGGCGGTGTTCGACACGCCCAAGCGCGAAGCCGGGGCCATGGCGCTGGTGCCGGGTGGTGTGGTGGCGCTTGATCCGAAGAGCGCCCAACTGCATCTGTTCCAGCAAACCGGTGAGCGTTGGGTCGAGCAATCGAGCCTGAACCTGCCGGGCCTCAAGGAGCCGGAGCAGCTCAGCATCAACGGCCAGCAACTGCTGGTGCGCGATGACGACACGGGCAAGCTCTACCAGGGCACGCTCAACTGGCAGGCCACGCCGGTGCCGGCCGACACGGTGATCCCGGAAGTCGCCGCCGTGCGCCAGACCGATCCCGTCGGCCGCCAAGGCGATGCCGCGGATGATCCGGCGATCTGGATTCACCCCGAGCAACCGGCCAAAAGCCGTGTACTCGGCACCAACAAAAAGCAGGGCCTGCTGGCCTACGACCTCGACGGCAAGCTGTTGCAGGAGCTGGCAGTCGGGCGCCTGAACAACGTCGACGTGCGTCCCAACTTCAAGCTGGGTACGCAAACCGTTGACCTCGCGGTCGCCAGTAACCGCGACCACAACAGCCTGAGCCTGTTCAGCATCGACCGTAACACCGGGGAGCTGCGCGAAGCCGGTGAAGTGCCGACGCCGCTCAAGGCGATCTATGGCATCTGCCTGTTCCAGCCCGCCAGCGGTGAAATCTATGCCATCGCCAACGACAAGGACGGCACCTTCCTGCAATACCGCCTGAGTGCGCCTGATGGCCGTGCGCAGGGCGAGCTGGTGCGCCAGTTCAAGGTTGATAGCCAGCCCGAAGGCTGCGTCGCCGATGACCAGCGTCAGCGCCTGTTCATTGGTGAAGAAGACGTCGGCGTGTGGGCCGTGGATGCGCGGGCCGATCAGCCGGCCAAGCTTACCAGCGTGATCAAGGTCGGCCCGCAGCTGCATGCGGATGTTGAAGGCCTGGCGTTGTACCAGAGCGACAAGCGCGATTACCTGGTGATCTCCAGCCAGGGCAATGACAGCTATCTGGTGGTGGATGCCGAGCCACCGTTTGCCACCCACGGCGCGTTCCGTGTCGGCCTCAACGCGGCTGCTGGCATTGACGGCGCCTCGGAAACCGACGGCCTGGAAGTCACTGCAATCAACCTCGGCGGACCGTGGAGCCAAGGCATGCTGGTGGTGCAGGACGGGCGCAAGCGCATGCCCGAGCAGGCCCAGAACTTCAAGTTCGTGCCCTGGGCCGAAGTGACCCGCACGCTGAAATTGCCCTGACGCGTCATCACCCGGTCATCACTTTTTATTCGAATAGGAGTTCACCATGCACGCGACGATGGAACATATGACGATCTGGGGATTGATCAGCGACGCCAGCCTGTTGGTCAAGGCGGTGATGGTCACGCTGCTGCTGGCTTCCTTGCTCAGTTGGTACTTGATCATCCAACGCGGCGCGGTGCTGCGCCGCCTGGAGCGCCAGTTGAATGGATTTGTGCAGCGCTTCCGTGCAGCACCCGACTTGCAGCCGTTGTACCGCGACACCGTGCAGGCGGGTGAGGGCGGCATTGCGCCGATCTTTATCGCCGGGGTGCAGGAATATCAGCACCTGCACAGCCATGATCCGGCCGTGCTCGAAGGCGTCGAGCGCGCCTTGCAGGTGGCGATTACCGAGCAGGAAATCGAATTGGAAAAGGGCCTGCAATTCCTCGCCACCGTGGGCTCGGTCAGCCCCTATATCGGCTTGTTCGGCACCGTGTGGGGCATCATGAATTCCTTTATCGGCTTGTCCCAGGTGCAGCAGGCCACGCTGTCCACCGTTGCACCGGGCATTGCCGAGGCGTTGATCGCCACCGCCATTGGTTTGTTTGCGGCGATTCCGGCAGTGATCGCCTACAACCGTTTTGCCGCCCGTGGCCAGACCTTGCTCACCCGCTATTACGCCTTCGGCAATGAACTGCAAGTGCGCCTGCACCGCACGCTGCGTGGCACGCCGATCAACCTGGCCGTGGCCGCCTGATTAAGGAAACCTCCCATGTTAACCAGGCCGCAACGCAAGCACGGGCCCAAGGCCGAGATGAACGTGGTGCCCTATATCGACGTGATGCTGGTGCTGCTGGTGATCTTTATGGTCACCGCGCCGATGCTGACCCAGGGCGTGAAGATCGAACTGCCCAAGGTCGCCGCCGAGGCGTTGGCCACCGACACGCGTCAGCAGATCCTCACGCTGTCGGTGCAAGCCGACGGCGGTTACTACTGGAACCTCGGCGGCGAACTCGACACCCAACACCAGACCGACAGCGCCGTGAGCCTGGAGGAAATGGGCGCCAAGGTCATGCAGGTGGTGGCAGCGCGCAGCGACACCCAGGTGTTTATCCGCGCCGACGACAACGCCGGCTACGGTCGCGTGGTCGCGGCCATGGCGGTGTTGCAGAAGGGTGGTGTCAGCAACCTGGGGCTGGTGACCGAGGCCCCGCAATGACGGCGATGATCATGCACAGTCCACAGCTCTCAATCGCGCCCAGGGACAGCGCCGGATTTTGGCGCAACAGCTTCGCCGCCAGCCTCGCGGTGGCGTTGCACGTCGGTGTGTTGGCCGTGCTGATGCTGGGCTGGTCGACGGAAAAACCCGTGGTGGAGGCGCCACGGGTGATGCACACCCAGTTGGTCATGCTGCCGCCCGCGCCAGTGCCGGTGCCTGAACCGGTGGCCGTCGCAGCACCACCACAGGAGCCGGTCGTCGTGCCTGTGCCGCCCAAACCCGTGGTCGATCCGCAGATCCAGGCGCAAAAACTCGAGAAAGCCGCCTTGGCACGCAAGCGGGTCGAGGAGAAGAAAGTCGAGCAACAACAGGAGCGCCTGGCCACCGAACAGCGCAACCGTGACCTGGAACAGCAGCGGTTGAGCCAGGAACGCCTGGCCGCCGAACGCGCACGCCCGGCTGCGCCAGCGCCGGCCCCGGCGTTTGACAGCCGCCAGTACCAACCCTTGAGCAAGGAAGCGCCGGACTATCCCGAGCGCGCCCTGGACAAGAACATCGAGGGCGATTGCTCGGTGGAGTACACCGTGAACATTCAGGGCCGCGTGGAAAACCCCAAAGTGCTGGACGGTTGCCACCCGCTGTTCATGCGCCCGTCACTGGCCGCCGCCAACACCTTCCGCTACCAGCCACGCATCGTTGAAGGCAAGGCCGTCGCCGTACCGGCGGTGCGCAATACCTTCCACTACCGCATCAAATAAACCGCTCAAAGGTCGTAGCGCACCGACAGCAACAGGGTGCGCGGATCGTTGACCGAGTAGTAACGCGCGCCGCTGGACGGCACGTAGCCCACCGATTGCGGATAGGCGCGATCCAGCAGGTTTTTCACCGCCAGGGTGGTGGTCCAGTGGCCGTCGCCACTGATGTAGCGGGTGTTGGCGTTCCAGAAGGTTTGCTGCGGCACTTCCTGGATATCGTCGTTCAGCGCATTGGCATAGGACTTGGTCTGGAACTGCGCATCGGTGCCGGCCAACCAAGTGCCGGGCAGCCCGGCCGGGATGGTGTAGTTCATGCCGACGCTGGCGTTCCAGCGCGGCGAGAACACCAGTTGCTTGCCATTGGCATCCACTCCCGCACCGCTGGCGTTCTGGAAGTCGTCGTACTGGCTTTGCAGGTAGCCGAGGTTGGCGGTCAACTGCAAGTCGCGGCTCAGGGCGGTGAGGGTTTCCAGCTCCACGCCATAGGTGTGCGCCTGGCCGACGTTGGTGCGCAGGCTCACGCCCAGCGCCGGGTCGTAGGCGTTGGTTTGCAGGTCCTTGTAGTCGTTGTAGAACAGCGCGACGTTGGCGCGCAGGCGCTGGTCGAAGAAGTCACCCTTGAAGCCGGTTTCCCAAGTGGTCACGTCCTCCGGCGAAAACGCCTGCTCGGCGGCGGCGCGGGTCGGCGCGCGGTTGTCGTAGCCGCCGGCCTTGAAGCCCTTGGCCACGTAGGCGTATTGGTTCAGGTGCGGCGTCCAGGCGTATTCGAAGCCGATTTTCGGGCTGGTGGACTGCCAGGACTTGCTCGACTCGGCGGCAAAGTTGGTGCCGGTGATCTGCCGGTCGGTGTTGATCGCGTAGTTGGTGAACTCGAAATTCTTGTGCTCGCGGGTAAAGCGCAGGCCGGCGATCAGCGACAGTTGCGGCGTGATCTTGTAGGTGCCCTGGCCATACAGCGCATAGCTTTCGGTGTTGGTGGTGCTGTATTGGCCTTGGCCGATCACGCGGTTGCGCGCGATGGAGTAGGTGAGGTTGTCGCGGTCGGCGTCGAAGCGTTCGCGGTACAGGTACAGGCCGGTGCTGAAACTGAAGTCGTCGTAGTCGCCGTTGAGCTGGAACTCCTGGGTGGCGTAGTTCTGCTTGTAGAGGATCAGGTTGTTCTGGATCAGCGCGGCCTGGCCGGAGTTGTCGTAATCCACCGGCTGGTTGAAGGACGACCAGGCGGTGACCAACTTGACGTTCAGGTGATCGTTGATCGCGTAGATCGCCCGCAGCACCGAGGAACCTTGGTCCAGGCGGTTTTTCGGGTCGAGGCTGCTGTAGCTCTTGAACTTGTCGAAATGGCCGTTGGCATCGAACGGCGAATAACTGGTGGTATCGCCGCGATCAAAGGTGCCGGCCAGGGTCAACTGCACATCCCACGGTGAATCCTCGGGCTTGTAGCGCAGCTTGCCGCGATAGGACTGGATATCCACGTTGTTCACGTCCTTGCCGCGTGTCGGGTTGGACACGGTGCCGTCGCGCGTCAGGCGAATCGCCGAGAAACTGCCAAACAGCGCGTTGTCCACCAGCGGGCCGCTGATCAGGAAGCGTCCGTTCTGCGCGTTGTAATTGCCCGCGCCGAGTTCGACGAAGCTTCGGGTTTCCTGGTTCGGGTCACGGGTGATGACGCGAATCGCGCCGGCGCTGCTGTTGCGCCCGTACAGCGTGCCCTGGGGGCCGCGCAGCACTTCGACGCGTTCGACGTCGTTGAAGTCCAGCATCGAAGAAATGGCGCGGGGGATGTACAGGTCGTCGGCATACACCGCCACGGCCGCTTCCTGGATCGGGTCGGTTTCGCCGATGCCACGGATGCCGTAGGTCTGCGCACTGTAGGAGATCGACTGGCGGCTGAGGGTCAGGTTCGGCACCTGCCCGGAGAGGTCGCGCACGCTGCGGATCTGTTTGTCTTCGAGGGTCTTTTCATCGAAGGCGGAAATCGCCAGCGGGGTTTTTTGCAGGTCTTCGCTGCGGTGCTCGGCGGTGACATTCACCACCGGCAGGGCGGCGTCGTCGGCATGGGTATAGGCACTGAACAAGGCGAGCGAGACGGCGAGGGTGAGGCGGTTGGGCGCGGCGATATGGCTCATGGTGGACCCCTGAGAGAGTGGTGGTTGGCAAGGCCTCCACCTGGTCAGGGGTCGGTGCTGGGGGTAACAATATGGATATGAAAGGCGTTCGTAAAAGTCCGTTTTGTTATATGTTAATTATTAATAATATGCATTTTGTTGGTGCATAAAATGCCATTTGATAATCATATTTCCAGCCATGCAAATATCTCATGTGGGAGCTGGCTTGCCTGCGATAGCGGTGCATCAGCTTGCACATCCTCGGCTGATAGACCGCTATCGCAGGCAAGCCAGCTCCCACATTTATTGGGTTGTGTCAGGTGTTGGCGAGGTTGTTCAGCTCGCCTCCGCTCAGAAACCGCTGTAGGTTCGCCAAGAACGCATCCGCAATCTCATTACGACTATTCGTCGAAATCGCCGACGTATGCGGCGACAACCTCACCCTTGGATGCGTATACAACGGATGCCCATCCGGCAACGGCTCCGGTTCCGTTACATCCAGCGAGGCCAACCCAACCTGCCCGTTATCCAGGGCCTCCAGCAACGCCTCCTGATCCAGCAAACCACCGCGCGCAATGTTGATCAGATGCAGCCCCGGCTTGGCGCTGCCCAGCACGTCGCGGTTGATCAGGTTGCGTGTAGCCTCGGTCAACGGCGCTGCCACCACCAGGTGGTCCGCGCGGGCGAAAAGGTCGTGGATATCCTTCGCGGCTTCCACGCCCGCACTGAACGGCGCCGAGCTTTGGCGCAGCGCCACGACGTTGATGCCTAGCGCCAAGGCCTTGTGCGCCAGGCTCTCGCCAATCGCACCAAAGCCGAGGATGCCCAGCGTGGTGCCCTTGAGCGGACGCAGTGGGGTGAAATTCCACTGCGAGTCCTTCACCCAGATATCCGGCAAATGCTTGGACGCGGCAAAGATCGCCGCCAATGCGAACTCGGCAAGGTTGTCGGCCGCGCTGCCGCGTGAGGTGGTCACCGGCGGCCCATTGAATAGCCACTGCGGGTAGAAATCGATGCCCGACGACACCAGGTGCACCCATTGTGCGCCGTACGGCCAGCCCGGTGGCGGGGTATCCGGGGCGGTGTAGCCGCGCACGTTGATCGGGCGCAGCAGGAGGATATTGGCCTGGGCTGGCAGGTCGCTGGGGACGCCGACCGGCACGCCGATTACCTGGGCTTCGGGGTGGATCGCTTTGAGGCGTTCGCGGATCACCTCGTTGAAATCTTCGTCCAGCTGGCTGGCGATAATCACCTGACTCATGTGCGTTCCTTTTGGCGTTGGGCGAAGACGGCTTTGCCGACGCCTTGCAACACGGCGTCGTCCTGCGGGGTGTGCACGCGGCTGCACAGCACGTCGCGGTAATGCCGTTGCAATGGGTTGAGGCGCGACAGGCCTGGGTTGCCCGAGGCCTCAATGGCGAGTTCTACGGCGCGGATCGCGTTGTTGGTCACCAGGTACTTCAACTGCGCGGCATTGGCGGCCGGGGTGTGGCCTTCGGCGGCGGCGTCCAGCAGGCTGCGGTTGGCAAACAGCAGGGTGTCGATATGGCCGACGGTTTCCTGGAAGCGCGGCAAGGTCGCCAGCGCGGCACCGAGGTTGGACGGCGCGCGTTCTTCCAGCCAGTTCACCAGCCAGTCCCGCGCGGCGTGGGCCACGGCGTCGTACACCGAGGACAGCAACACCGACATCCACAGGAAACCCTCGCCATCCAGCTCCGGCGACGGCGCGCTCCACGGGCTCACACTGACGGCGTGGTCCAGGGGCACCAGCACGTTGTCGAGCACCACCTCATGGCTGCACGTGGCGCGCATGCCGAGGTGATCCCAGGTGTCGATGATGGTGATGCCGGGGCTGTCCTTGGGTACCAGCCAGGCACCCACCAACGGGTCGGTGTCGTCGCTGCGGCCCCACACGCTGAACCACGTCAGGCCGTGGCTGCCGGTGGAGTAGATCTTGCGCCCGCTGATGCGCCAGCCTTCGGCGGTGCGCACGGCGGTCGTCGCCGGCAGGCCGCCCCGGGCCGGGGTGCCAAGGTCGGGTTCGACGCGCAGGGCGTTGATCAGTGCTCCGTTGCGCACCGCGTCTTCGGCCACTTGGGTACGCAAATGCGCGGGCCAGGTTTTGCTGTCTTGCAGGCGCGTGTGTTGCAGGTACTGCATCACCAGGATCAGCGCGGTGGAGGGTTCGCCCTTGGCAATCGCACTGATCGCCTTGCGCGCCTGGGGCAGGCTGGCACCGCCGCCGCCGAGGGATTTGGGCACGGTGAGGGCGACGAGGCCGTGTTCGTGGAGCAACTTGAAATTGGCGTGGGGGAAGGCGCCGCTTTCGTCGTAGAGGTGGGCGGTGCTGGCCAAGTCGGCGCTGAGACGTTCGAGCAATGCTTCGAAATTGGCGACTTCCACGGAGCGCAGGGATGGTTGGGTCATGAGAATGTACTCGGTCAAAAAATGTGGGAGCTGGCTTGCCTGCGATAGCGGTGTATCAGCTGGCACATGTGTGACAGATACGCCGCCATCGCAGGCAAGCCAGCTCCCACAGGGGATATCGGGGTGGGTCAGATAGCGAGGCGTACGGGCTGCTCGCCCAGTAAGCGCTCGACTGCCTGCAACACCGGCTCAGCCTCCGTGCGCACCAACCAATCCGGGCTCACCTGCACAAACGCCACCGTGCCGTCCTTGGCAATCACCACCACCGTCGGTTGCGGCAACTCCCACGTGCCGGTGCCGGTGGTCTCGCCAATGCTGTTGCCCTTGGCCAGCGCGGCGTTGCGCGAGGCCTCGTCAAAGCTGTAGAGAATCCCCAGGCGCCGGCCCAGGTTGTTGTCCTGGTCGCTGGCCACCAGCAATTGCAGGTTGTGGCGGGTCTTGATCTCCACCAGGCGCTCAGGCACTTGCGGACTCACGGCCACCAACGGCACGCCAAGTTCGCGCAGGCGCGGGTAGAGCTGGCGCTCGTAATAGGGCAGGGCGATGTTGCACGCCGGGCAGCCGGCAAAGCGGAAGAACACCAGCACCGCCGGGCCGTCGGCCAGCAGCAGCTCGCGGTTGAGTTCGCCGCCTTCGACGTTGAGCAGGGTAAACGGGTCCAGCTCGTCGCCGACCTGCACATAGTCGTCCGGCTTGGCCTCATCCAACAGGCGTTGGCGCTGGTCGATATTGACCTGCAACGACTCCGCTGCCCAGGTCGCTACACGCTCGGCGTGCAGGTCCGCCAGTTGGCGGTTGAGGGATTCGCTCATGCCAGCGCCTCCTGCTGTTCTTCTACCTCGGCGGTGACGCTGTAACGGTTGGCCGGCACATCGAGGCCAAGGTTGTCGCGCAGGGTGTGGCCGCTGTATTCACTGCGGAACAGGCCGCGCTGTTGCAGCACCGGCACCACCAGTTCGGTGAAGTATTGCAGGCCGTCCGGCAACACCGAGTTGACGATAAAACCGTCGCTGGCACCGGTTTCGAACCAGGTCTGGATCGCGTCGGCGACTTGCTCCGGGGTGCCGACGAAGTCACGTTTGGGTCGTGAGAAACGCAAGGCCACTTCGCGCAGGGTCAGGCCTTCGTCCTTGGCCAGTTGCTTGATGCGGTCGGACCCGCCTTTCTGGCTGTTGGAGCCGAGGTCGCCGAGTTCCGGGAACGGCGCGTCCAGCGGGTATTTGCTGAAGTCATGGTCGTTGAACGGGCGGCCGAGGGCGACGATGGCGTCTTCGACGGTGACCAGGTCCACGGCTTGCTGATAGCGGCTTTCCACTTCGGCGGCATCGCGGCCGACAATCGGGCGGATGCCCGGCAGGATCGACAGGCTGTCGGGGTCACGGCCAAAGCCCTTGGCGCGACGTTTCAGGTCCTGGGAATAGGCCAGGCCTTCCTCGATGCTCTCCACATGCACAAAGATCGCATCGGAGTTTTCGGCGGCAAAGTTGCGTCCATCTTCAGAGGTGCCGGCCTGGAAAATCACCGGCTGGCCCTGACGCGAACGGGCGATGTTCAACGGGCCTTTGACCGAGAAAAACTCGCCCTTGTGGTTCAGCGCGTGCAGCTTGCTCGGGGTGAAAAACTCGCCGCTCTGTTTGTCGTAGGCAAAGGCGTCGTCTTCCCAGGAATCCCACAGACCCTGGACCGCGTTCACGTGTTCCTTGGCGATGCGGTAGCGCACCGCGTGTGGCGGGTGCTCGGCCTTGCCGAAGTTGTCGGCGGTGCCGCTCAGCCACGAGGTGACCACGTTCCAGCCGGCGCGGCCGCCGCTGATATGGTCCAGGGACGAGAACTGGCGCGCCACCTGGTAGGGCTCGGTATAGCTGACGGTCACGGTGGCCACCAGGCCGATATTCGTGGTGATCGCGGCGAGTGCCGAGAGGATGGTCAGCGGCTCGAAACGGTTGAGGTAGTGCGGGCTGGATTTGGCGTGGATATGCAGGCTGTCGGCGATGAACACGAAGTCGAACTTGGCCGCTTCGGCCAGTTCAGTCTGCTGCTTGTAGAAGCCGAAATTCGTGCTGGCATTCGGTTGGGCGTTTGGATGGCGCCATTCGCCCCAGCCGTGACCGACACCGTGAACCATGGCACCGAGTTTCAATTGACGTGGCTTGCTCATGTTCTGCTCCTTTAGCGCGAGGCTTGATTGAGGGGGGCACGCTTGGCGTTAAAGCTCTTGTCGAAACCCTGCGACACATCGATGTGCTTGGTCAGCAGGCCTTCTTGTTGGTAGATGTCGGCGGTGGCTTGCAGGCCGCTGATGACGGAATCGTCGATTGCCACGGGCGTCAGGCGCGTGTCCTTGGCCACTTCCACATGCACTTCCAGCGGCAGGCCGGTGATCTTGGCTTGCGCCGCGGCGTACTCGTTGGGGTGCACGTTGGCCCAGGCGTAGGCACGGTCCAGGCGCGCGACAAAGTCATCCAACTGCGCGCGTTTGTCGGCGATGGCTTGGCTGGTGGCGGCGAGGTACAGGTGGTTGCTCAACAGCTGGTTGCCGCTGATCAGCACGCGGGCCTTGCTTTGGGAGGTCACCACGGTGGTGTAAGGGTCCCAGGTGGCCCAGGCGTCGGCGGTGCCGTTATCCAGCACCAGGCGTGATTCGCTGGGTAGCAGGAAAATGAACTGCACATCCTTGGTCGTCAGGCCGGCAGTGGCCAAGGCCTTGATCGCCAGGTAATGGCCGATGGAGCCGCGTCCGGTGACGATCTTCTTGCCCTTCAGGTCCGCCACGGTCTTGATCGGCGAGTCTTTGTTCACCAGCAGCGCCGTGGTATTGCGCCCTTCGGCGTGGATGATGCTGACCACCTTGAGCGAGGCGCCGGCGCCCAGGGCGAAGACGTAGGGCGCATCGCCGAGGGCACCGATATCCACCGCACCGGCATTCAACGCTTCACCCAAGGGCGAGGCCGAGGGAAACTCCGACCACTGGATTTCATAGGGCACATTCTTGGTTTCGCCGGAGACTTCCAGCAGCGCCTTGATCGTCGATTTCTGATTGGCCACCCGCAGCGGTTGCAGGTCGGCGGCGTGGGCGGTGCCGATCAGGCCGAGGGCGAGGGCAGTGCCCAGGAGCAGGCGTTTGAAGGGGGTGGTAAAGACCATGGGATGCAGGCTCCAGGCAGATCAAGAAAGGGTTCGGCTACCTCCGCCTGGAGAAGGGGTCGGTGAGTGGGTTGACGTTATTCCCATAAGAACGCGCTGTGAAGTTCTTTTTGGTTATATGTTAATTATTAAAAATATTGATTATGTGGTGATTGATTATTTGTTTGTTGCATTTGGTTGATGGCTGCGCGCCAACGCAAAAATCCCATCCATCCGCCAATGCTCATTGCGATGGGCAGGATCATCCGCCCATTCATCCCACCCCGAGTCGCGGCGGTACTGCCCCAATAACCCCGCCTCGCGCACCGCCAGCGGATCGGGGTGGCGCAGTTGCTCGACGTCCGGGTCCACATACAGCGCGTCGCTGCTGCAATACAGCTCGCACATGAAGCAGGTCTGGCAGGCCAGTTGCTCGGCGATCACGGGTTTGCCCTGCACGTCAGAGGCCAGCACGTTGGTGGGGCACACAGCGATGCATTGGCCGCAGCCGTTGCACAGGTCGGAGTAGATCAGTTCGATCATTGGGGTTGGCCTTGGTGGATGGGGTCGAAGCGCGTTTGTATCTGGTCCACACCGGACACGCGCAAATGCGCGTCATACCGCGCGCTCTGCTGCGGCATGTCGCTGCGCTGGTGCATGCCGCGACTTTCCTTGCGCAAGCTGGCCGCGGTGTAGCACCAGCGCGCAGTAGCGGCCATGGCCGCAGTTTCGCGGGCGCGCAGCGGGTTGGTGCCAGGCTGTGCGTTGCGCACCTGATCCCAGATGTTGTCGAGTTCGCGCAGCGAGCGGTCCAATTGCTCGCCGCTGCGAAACAGGTTTTTGTCCAGTGGATGGACCTCGGCCTGGATGCGTTGGATCAGTTCAGCACTGCCAGCGGCGGCGCCATCGAACCCGCGCAGTGCGCCGTGATACGCAAGCTTCTGCCGAGCCAAGCGTGCCGCGCCACGCCCAGCCCATTGCCCGGTGGACAACGCCCACGCCGAGTTCTGCGCGCCACCACCCGATGTGGCGCCGGCAATCGGCTCACGGCTGGCCGCATCGCCAGCGGCGAAGACGCCCGGCACGCTGGTCTGGCAGTCATCGTCGAGCAGGCGTAAACCGCCGACGCCGCGAATGGTGCCTTCGGGATGCAGGGTCACTGCAAACCGCTGGCGATACGGATCAATCCCGCGCCGATCAAACGGCAGCATCAGGTTGGGCTGGATGCTCGGCAGTTGCGCACGAATATCCGCAGGTACCCGATTCAAGCGGCAATACACCGGGCCGTTGAGCAGCGCCTTGGCCAAGTCCTCGGTAAACCCCGGGCCGCCACTGATCGCCAAGGGCCGATCCGCCGCGTCGAAGTAATCGCCAAAGCTGTACACCATCGAGCGCGTCATGCTGCTGCCCGCCGCGGCGATGCAGTAGTAGTTGGAGAACTCCATGCCCGACAGTTCGGCGCCGGCTTCGGCGGCCATCAGGTAACCGTCGCCGGTGTTGGTGTGGTTGCCCAGCAGGCGCGAGAGGAATGCGCAACCGCCGGTGGCCAGTACCACGGCGCCGGCGCGGATCAGCCAGTCGCCACCGGCCTGGCGCCGCCAGCCACGGGCGCCGGCCACGCGGCCGTGGTCGTCGCGCAGCAGTTCCAGGGCGGGGTGGTGGTCGAGGATCGTCACGCCGCTGTCGAGCACGCGGCGGCGCAGGCCGCGCAGGTATTCCGGGCCGCGCAGGCCACGGTATTGGGTTTCGCCGTGTTCGTTTTGCGGGAAGGCGTAGTAGTCGCCAAGTCCCGGCAGGCTGGTCCAGGTGGTGTCGATGGCACGGGCCATCCAGCGCGCATCGGCCAGGCCGTAGGCGGTGCCCAGGCGCTTGTCGATGGCGGCTTCGCGTGCGCCGGGCGGCACCCACCAATGGCCGGGGCCGGCGGTGGCGGTGACGCCACTGGTGCCGCAGTAACCCTTGTCCACCAGGATCACCCTGACCCCTTCGCGGGCCGCCGCGATGGCGGCCCAGGTGCCCGCCAGGCCGCCGCCGACGATCAAGACATCGCAGTTCAATTCAGTCATGTCGGGGCCTCAGAAGTTGTACGCCAGGCGTGTGTAGTAATAGGCGCCGCCAAAGCCGAACGGCGAGAATTGCCCGTACTCGTAGCCTCCGGCCCAGTCCTTGATACCTTTTTTGTCCGGGTACACGTTGAACAGGTTGTTGGCGCCCAGGGCCACGGTGAAGTGCTTGTTGATGTCGTAGGCGGCGTCCACGTCGCTGATCCACTTGGCGCTGAACTTGCGGTCGTTGATCGGGTTGTTGTCGCCTTCGGTGTAGCTGCCGAAGCGGGTCAGCGCGAGGTTGAGGGTGTAGGCGCTGACTTTCCAGTTGGCCGCCAGGATCAGCTTGGATTGCGGCGTGGCGACGGTCAGGTCTTTTTGCAGGCGCCGGTCGAAGATCTGGTAGTTGGAGCCCAGGCCAGCAAGTGCGGGCGGGGTGTCCTGGAGTTTTTCGATCTTGGTCTGGTTCCAGTTGTAGGCCAGGCTCCAGCGTACTTGCCCGTATTGGTCCAACTGTTGGCGGTACTCGTTGATGATGTCGACACCCCGGGTGCGCGTATCGACGGCGTTGGTGTAGTACTGCGCGTACAGGCCCGGCGACAGGCCGTTGGCGACCAGCACCTGGGAGACGGCCGGGCCACCAAGCAGGCTGGTGGAGACGATGCGGTCGCGGATGCCGATCTGGTACAGGTCGGTGGTCAGGCGGTAGTTCTGTGTCGGTTCGTAGGTGAAACCAAAGCTGTAGTTCAGGGATTTTTCCGGCTTGAGTTTTTCCGCGCCCAACGCTTGCGCTTCAGGCGTGTCCACCGGCAGTACCTTGACCGGCACCGAGACCTGTTGGCCATTGACCACGCCACCGGAGGTGAAGGTGGATGAGGCATAAATCGTCTGCGCCAGGGACGGTGCGCGGAAACCATTGTTGATCGTGCCGCGCAAGGCGAACTCGGGCGTGAGCTTGAAGCGCGTCGACAATTTTCCGCTCCAGGTGCTGCCGATATCCTGGGTGTAGCGCTCGTAGCGGGCGGCGGCGCCGACGTACCAGCGGTCGGTCACGTCCAGGCCCAGGTCCACATAGCTGGCGACGTTGCTGCGGCTGATCTCGCCGGCATCCGCCGTGCTGGTGCCGTTGTAGGAGGCCAGCCCCGGCAGCGGCGTTTGCCCGGCGAACGGGCCGCTGGGCAGCACGTAGTTGCCGGGCGTATAGGACGCGTAGTCGCCGGCTTCGATCTGGTATTTCTCCCAGCGGTATTCAAAGCCGAACGCGGTTTGCAGCGGGTGGCTGAGGCCGATGTCGAAGGTGCGGCTGAGGTCGAGGTTGTTGGTCCACTGGTCGAAGATCTGCGACGCCAGGTTGAACGAGGTCGGGCTGGTCGGGCCCCAGGACGGGTTCAGCGTGTTGTTGGCATTCAGGGTGGAATCGTCTTCGCCCCAGGTGGAACTGATGTCGTAGTCCCAGCCGCCGACCAGGCCCTTGAAGCCGCCGGCGACCTGGAAGTCCTTGGTGCGGTTGCGCCGCTGTGCGTGGATGCCGTCGGGGTAGGGCGTGTTCGGGTCGCCGGCCAGCGCAGTGATTTCGTTGGGGCGATAGTTGCCGGTGACCTTGGTGGTTTCCATGTAGCTGGCGGTGGAGAACGAGTAGAACTTGAGGTCGTCCTGCAACGGCAGTTCGAGGTTGTAGCTGGCGTTGGTGACCTTCTCGCGGCCCAGGCCGTAGCTGGGGTTCCAGCCGTGGCGGTTGGCGGTCTGGTCGCGGCTGTCGGGGTTGGCGGCGGTGCCATAGAGCCGGCCGGTGGCGCTGCCGGTGCGGTTGAACGGCTCCTGTTCCTTGACGTCCAGCGCCAGGTTGGCGAAGCCGTCGTTGGGCAGCGGCAGACCGTAGTTGACGGTCTGGTGCACGGTGTCGCCGTCGCCCGCGCCGTAGCGGCCGAAGGAGGTTTCGGCACTGCCGCCGCTGTCGTTTTCCTTGAGGATGATATTGATCACCCCGGCAATCGCATCCGAGCCGTATTGGGCGGATGCGCCGTCGCGCAGCACTTCGATATGGTCGATGGCCGACACCGGGATCAAGTCCAGGTTGACCGGCACCGCCGCCGTGCCGATGCGCGCGAGGTTGTTGATTAGCGCGGTGTTGTGACGGCGCTTGCCGTTGACCAGCACCAGCACCTGGTCGCCCGAGAGACCGCGCATGGTCACCCCGCGCACCGACCACGAGGTGCCGCCGCCGTTGATCGCCGGCAGGTTGAAGGACGGTAGCAGGCGCGCGAGCAGTTCCTTGAGGCCGACCTTGCCGCTGGCTTGTAGCTGTTCGGCGCTGATCACGTCGATGGGCGAAGGGCTGTCGGCGATGGTGCGCGCCTGGTTGCCACGGTTGCCGGTGACGACCACGGTGCCGAGGGTTTTGTCGGGGTCTGCGGCCTGGGCCGGGGTGTGGATGGCGAGCAGGCTGAGGGCGGCTGCGCAGAAGTGAAAGCGGGATGCAGGCATGGGGCTGATTCCAGAAGACGAAAGAACGCCGTAGATCCCTTGTGGGAGCTGGCTTGCCTGCGATAGCGGTGTGTCAGCAACAGAAATATTGACTGATGTACCGCCATCGCGGGCAAGCCCGCTCCCACAGGGGATCTTTGTTGGGGCTTAAATAGGGTTCAGGCCGCGTTGGCCGCTCTTACCCGATGCGGAATATCGTCATAGGCAATCAGCACCCGCTCCATGCGGCGCGGGTAGTCGCCGTAGTTGTAGACGGGGTAGTGCAGGGTCGAACGGTTGTCCCAGAACGCCACCGAACCGGGGCGCCATTTGAAGCGCACCTGGTGTTCCGGCTTGTTGAATTCCAGCAGCAGGCGGTCGATCAGTTGCTTGCTTTGCTGCGGCGTCCAGCCGATCACCGAGGGGTTTTGCGAGAAGTTGATGAACAGCCCGTCTTCACCGGTTTCCGGGTGGGTGCGCACCAGCGGGTGGGCGAGGATCGGGTAGTCGTAGCCGACTTTGTCCAGGGACTTCTTGAAGTCGTGTACCACGTGCAGGTGGTCGATCTCGGCGCGCAGTTCATCAGGTAGCGCGCGATACACCGCGCCGGCGTCGGCCCACAGCGTATCGCCGCCGACTTCGGGCAAGTCCACCGCGCGCAGTACCGCGCCGAGGGTGGGTTGCAGCAGCCAGCTGGTGTCGGTGTGCCAACGGCCGCTGATGCGCGGGCCGTAGAGCTTGCGTTCGTCCTGGGCTTCGATCAGGTGCGCCTGGGGCAGTGTCGGGTCGTTTTGCTGGGTGGTGGGGTGCACGTACAGCTCGCCGAATTCCTTGGCGAATGCAATTTGCTGTTCGGTGTCGATGGCCTGGTCGCGGAAGAACAGCACCTTGTGCGTGAGCAGCAGTTGGCGCAGTTCGTCGCGCAAGGCTGGGGTCAGCGGCTGGCGCAGGTCGATGCCGGCGATTTCGGCGCCGATGGTGGGTTCCAGGCGGGTGATGTGCAGGGTCATGCGGGTGTCCTCTCGTGTGTGGGTTCAGCCTCCGCCTGGAGAGGGGTCGGATGTGGGGCCTGCACCCGGTGTGGGTGCAGGTGGATCGGGGTGGGTCAGATCACGTAGAAACCATGGGTGCCGTCGCGGGCCAGTTGGGCCACCAGGCCGAATTCCCAGTCCAGGTACGCCTGCATGGCTTCCTTGGGGTTGTCGGTGCCTTCGTACGGGCGGCGATAGCGGTCGATGCGCGGCGAGGCGAGGTGGCTTTCACCGTCCTCCAGCGGCAGTTGGGCGTTGATCCAGCCAGCGGTGCCGTCTTGCAGCAGGAACACTTGCTTGCCGGTGATGGCTTCGACTTCGGCCACCGCGAGGCGCGCCAACTGGCTGCTGCCGCAGGTCAACACGTAGCGCTCGGCGGCGGGGGCCTTGGCCAGGGCGGCGGGCAGCTGCGCACGCAAGGCCCACCAGGCGCCGGGGATATGGCGCTTGACGTAGTTGGCGCTGGCGGTGAAATCCAGCACCACGGTGTCGCCATGGGCCAGCCACTCGGCGAGGGTGTGTGGGCTGATCGACTCGGCTTGTGGCGGCGCCGGTACGGGGGCGACCCACGCCCCTTGCTCACTGAAATGTGCCGCTTGCAGGCCGTCCAGCACATGCACCTCCCAACCCAGTTGCGCCAGCCAGGAAGCGGACATATTGGCGCGCACGCCATCGTCATCC
The DNA here is from genome assembly GCF_017316265.1 of Pseudomonas sp. Marseille-Q1929. NCBI lineage: Bacteria > Pseudomonadati > Pseudomonadota > Gammaproteobacteria > Pseudomonadales > Pseudomonadaceae > Pseudomonas > Pseudomonas sp. Marseille-Q1929. Next base: position 5,055 of record NZ_JAFLWU010000046.1, on the reverse strand, counting down.
GCCAGCACAAGGCGTGCACCGCGCACGCTGGCCACATGGTCGGTTTCCTGCACCAGTTGGCCGCCTGGCGTGGAGCGTGCGCCAGGCAAGTGACCGGCTTCGAATTCTTCCGGGGTGCGCACATCGAACAGGTAGGTGGTGCACTGTGCTTCCTGCTGCCAGCGTGCGAGGTCGGCGAGGCTGGCACGGCCGACGCGGGCCTTGTCGGCAACGCGGCGCGCTTCCACGGCGGCGACTTGGCGATGTTCTTCCGAGGTTGGTGCAAAGCGGCGCGATTGGCCATGGGCAAGTTTCTGCCCGGCCAACGTCCAGCCGATGGTGCCGTTGCGCAACGCCGACACTGGGTTGGCCACGCCGGCGTTGATCAGCGATTGCGTGCCGATGATGCTGCGGGTGCGTCCGGCGCAATTGACGATGATCCGGGTGGCCGGATCGGGCGCCAGTTCACGGGCGCGCAGGACCAATTCGGCACCGGGCACGCTGATGCCGGTGGGGATGCTCATGGTCTGGTATTCGTCGAAGCGGCGGGCGTCGAGCACCACCACATCGGCCTGGCTGTCGAGCAGCGCCTGCACTTCTTCGGCAGCCAGGGACGGCGTGTGGCGCTCGCTTTCCACCAGTTCGCCAAAGGCCTTGCTGGGCACGTTGACGTCGATGAACAGCTCGCCACCGGCCTGGCGCCAACCGTCCAGGCCACCGTCGAGCAGGCTGACCTGGGTGTAGCCCAACGCGACCAGGCGCTCGGCGGCGCGGGCGGCGAGGCCTTCGCCGTTGTCGTACACGGTGACCTGGGTGTCACGGCGTGGAATGCGCGAATACACCTCCAGTTCCAGCTTGGACAGCGGGATGTTGGCGGCAAACAGCGGGTGGGATTCGGCGAACGGCGCTTCTTCGCGCACATCGATCAGGGCGACTTCGTGACGGTCCAGCAGGGCCTGGCGGATCTGGGCGAAGCTTTGGGTCGATACGGTGCTCATAGGGCAGGGCTCTTTTCTTTGGACAAATCCCAGATGTTCGGGAGGAAGGCGTTGGAATAACCGGAGATAAACAGTTTCTCGCTGCCGTCGGGCTGGTACACCGCGCGGCGCACCGCACCGATATTGGCGCCGTACACATGGATACTGATGGACACCTGGTCACTGTGGGCATTGCTCACTTGATGGATGTCGCCGACCTTGGGCGATACCGCTTCAACCTGGCCCGGCACCAATGCAATCGGCTTGCCTTCGGCCACCAGACTGCCGTCGGGGGCGCGCGCAAAGCCTTGGGAAAGTTCTGCGCCACGCAGCATGCCGATCAACCCCCACACCCGATGGTCATGAATCGGCGTGCTTTGCCCCGGCCCCCACACAAAGCTGACGATGCTGAAGCGCTGGCGCGAATCGGCATGCAGCAAAAATTGCTGGTAACGCTCGGGGTTGGGTTGGGCGAATTCATCGGGGAGCCAGTCATCATGGCTGACCAGTTGCGCCAACAGCTTGCCGCCACGGTGCAACAGGTCGCCTTCGCGTGGATTGCCGTCGATCAGTTCCGCCAGGGCGCCAATAAAGGCTCGGAGTCTTTCGGGGTGCTTGGCCTGGGTCATGGCAATTCCATCAGTCGGTGTCGATGGGTTTATCTAAGCATAATGTTTATAGTTAATATGCTATTTTTTAATGATTAGCTTATAGCTGAAGGTAATTTAGAACTGCTCCGACTAGGCTTAGACGTTATCGATCACAGCGCGGACTATTCAGATAGCGATCCTGCAACTATGCTTCGCACACATCTTATTGACTGTTCTCTATGTGCGGCCCAAATGAAAATTGACGATATAGACGCCTTTGTCGAAGTGATTCGTTGCCAGTCCATCAGCCATGCCGCCGAATCATTGCAACTGACCCAGCCCGCCATCACCCGCCGCGTGCAGAACTTTGAGCAGGCGCTGGGGGTGGAGCTGTTCGACCGCAACACCAAGCCGCTCAAACCTACATTGATCGGCACCCGGGTTTATGAGCAATGCCGGCTGATCCTGCGCGAGATGGATGCCCTGCGTGAACTGGTGGCCACCGACGCACCGCCCACCGGCCTGCTGCGCCTGGGCGTGCCGCAGACCATCGGCGACGTGGTGCTGCTGGATGCCCTCAAGCACCTGCGCACCGAATACGCCGACCTGCGCGCCCAGGTCGCCACCGGCTGGGGCAGCCAGTTGGTGGGCAAGATCGAGCGCGGCGAGTTGGACGCGGCGGCGGCGTTGTTCCCGGCGGGCAAGATCTTCCCCGACAACATCGTCGGCGAGTCCATCGGCAAGATGGAGTTGGTGGTGGTGTGTGCCAAGGCGCAGTTGCCGAAGAAGCCGTGCAAGCTGGCGGATGTGTACCAGGACGGCTGGATTCTCAACCCGGATGGCTGCGGCTTCCGCGCGGGGTTGCAGCGCACCTTGTCCGATCAGGGCCTGGCGTTGCGGGTGAACCTGGAGACGTTTGGCACCGAGCTGCAATTGGGCCTGGTTGCCGATGGCCTGGGGCTGGGCCTGGTGCCGCGTCCGTTGCTGGAGCGTAGCGCCCACCGTGAGCAACTGGCGGTGATGCCGCTCAAGGACTTCAAGCCGGTGATGGATTTGTGGCTGATCTATCCGCACTTCTTGGGCAACTTGCAGGGGCCGGTGGATGCGTTTGGCAAGTTGGTTGCGGCTTCGTTGCACAAGATCAGAGACGCCGCTTAACCCCAGTGGAAGAGGCTTATGTGGGAGCTGGCTTGCCTGCGATGGCGGTGTGTCAGTGACAGAAATGTTGCCTGACCCGCCGCCATCGCGGGCAAGCCCGCTCCCACATTTGTTCTGTGTTGTTGCTGAATGGGTTATGAAAAAAAATAATAATTAGCTTAGATTAAAATGTGCTTTTTATTATTTTTATCCATCCCCTAGGCTTGCCTGGAAGTCCTTAAGGCCATCCAGGAAGTTTTGCCATGAGCAGCGTCACCTCGATTTCCAGCGTTTCCACCAATGTCCGCCAGCGCGTTACCCCGGAAGAATGGGAAGTGCGCGTCAAGCTGGCCGCCGCGTATCGCCTGGCGGCCTTGTACAAGTGGACCGACCACATCTACACCCACTTCTCCGCCCGCGTGCCGGGCCCGGACGAGCATTTCCTGATCAACGCCTTTGGCTTGTTGTTCGATGAAATCAACGCCTCCAACCTGGTCAAGGTCGACCTCGACGGCACCATCGTCGATGACCCCACCGGCCTGGGCATCAACTACGCCGGCTATGTGATCCACAGCGCCATCCACGGCGCACGCCATGACCTGCAAGCGGTGTTGCACACCCACACCCGTGACGGCATTGCGGTGTCGGCGCAGAAGGACGGCTTGCTGCCGATCTCCCAGCATTCCATCGGTTTCTCTGGGCGCGTGGCGTACCACGGTTACGAGGGCGTGGCCCTGGACCTGGACGAGCGCGAGCGGTTGGTGGCGGACCTGGGTGACAAGAGCGTGATGATCCTGCGCAACCACGGGCTGTTGACGGCGGGTGTGAGCGTTGAGCATGCGTTCCAGCAACTGCAGCAGCTGGAGCGTGCGTGCAATATCCAGGTGGCGGCGCAGGCAGCGGGGAATGCGGAGTTGATCTTCCCGCCCAAAGAGGTGGTGGAAAAGGTCGAGCAGCAGGCCAAGGTGTTTGCCAGTGGTGATGGGCCGGGTGTGGCGCGGCATTGGAATGCGTTGATTCGGCAGTTGGAGCGCACGGATATCGACTACAAAAACTGATCTCGAATTCAGTGAAGATGATCGTTCCCACGCTCTGCGTGGGAATGCATCCCCGGACGCTCCGCGTCCGTTCTTGAAGGCGTGACGCAGAGCGTCACCGGCGGCATTCCCACGCAGAGCGTGGGAACGATCATCGCAGGCATGTGGTGTTCTGGATTACGCGACCTGTTGGGCCTGCTCGCGTTCGGCGATCAGTTGGCGGGTGAGGGGGATCAGGCGCTTGCCGTAATCAATCGCATCGTTCAGCGGATCAAACCCACGGATCAGGAACGTAGTGATCCCCAGATCGTAGTAATCCACCAACGCTTCGGCGACTTGCTCAGCCGTCCCCACCAGCGACGTGGAGTTGCCCTGCGCGCCCAGCAACCCGGCAATTCCGGTCCACAGGCGCTTGTCCAGGCGCGAGCCTTGCGCGGCGGCGGCGAGCAAGCGGCGCGAGCCTTCGTTCGGCGGTTCGCGGCGCACAAAGCCATTCTTTTCTGCCAGTGCGGTGGCCTGCTGCAAGATGCTGTCGGCGCGTGCCCATGCCAGTTCTTCGGTTTCGGCGAGGATCGGGCGCAGCGACAAACTGAAGCGAATCGTGCGCCCGTGCTTGGCCGCCTCGGCGCGCACCTGGGTGACGATCTCGCGCACTTGCTCGTAGGTCTCGCCCCACAGCGCGTACACGTCGGCATGCTTGCCGGCCACGGCGATGGCTGCCGGTGACGAACCGCCGAAGTACAGCGGGATATGCGGCTGTTGCGGCGATTTCACCGTGGAGTGCGCACCTTCGACCTGGTAGTAGGTGCCTTCAAAATCAAACGGCTGCTCGCTGGTCCACTCCTGGCGCACCACGCTCAGGTATTCGTCGGTGCGGGCGTAGCGTTCGTCCTTGCCGATATGGCTGCCATCGGCGCGCAGTTCGCGGTCATCGCCGCCGGTAATGATATGCACCGCCGTGCGCCCGCCGTTGAACACATCCAGCGTGGTGAACTGGCGTGCGGCCAACGTCGGTTGGGCGAAACCCGGGCGATGGGCGATCAGGAACTGCAGCTTTTTGGTCACGCTGGCGGCGTGGGAGGCGATCAGCGTGCTGTCCGGGCTGTTGGAATGGAACGCCACCAGGGCGCGGTCGAAACCGGCCTCTTCGTGGGCGCGGGCCACGGTTTCGACGTAGTCCGGTTGCAGGGTAGGGCCGCTGCGCGGGTGGATCTCGGAAGCGTGATGGCCGCCAATGTAGCCGATGAATTCAATGCTCATGGTTTGTCCTTGTCTGGTGCGGGATGGTCACCTCCACCGGGCAGGGGGTCGGTTATTCGCGTCCAAGGTAGGGGC
>NZ_JAFLWU010000045.1:0-32277 GCF_017316265.1 Pseudomonas sp. Marseille-Q1929 | reverse complement strand
GTTTGCGGCACGACCCTGACCTGCGGCTGCGGGACCACAGCAGGTTTCGGCGTCGCGTCAGGCTTGGGCAAGACACCAGGCGTGGTTTCGGTTTGCGGCACGACCCTGACCTGCGGCTGCGGGACCACAGCAGGTTTCGGCGTCGCGTCAGGCTTGGGCAAGACACCAGGCGTGGTTTCGGTTTGCGGCACGACCCTGACCTGCGGCTGCGGGACCACAGCAGGTTTCGGCGTCGCGTCAGGCTTGGGCAAGACACCAGGCGTGGTTTCGGTTTGCGGCACGACCTCGGCTCTTGGATCCGTACCAGGCATGGGCGGTAAAACAGTCAAGCCCGGTGTTGGCCAAGGCTTGAGATCGCTGCCACGGCGAACGTGAGTGTCTGGGCAATGGCAATTGTTGATATTGACCTCGACCTTGACCTGCGAAGCGGCATCATTGGTTACGTTGACTTCCGGCTTGTGCACGTTCGGCGCAACCGGAAGGACAGGGGCGGGCGTAATGGAAATAGAAGGCAATTTGCCCGCCCCTGGCATCACCTTCGGCAAGTTACCGGCTTGCGGCATGCTCTGCGCTTCAGGCTTCAACTGGGGTGCAGTACTCGTGTCGGGCGCAACCTTGGGTAAATCAGCAGAAAAGGGCGCCACTTTTGGCAATGTCCCTGCATCCGGCATCACCTTCGGCAAGTTACCGGCGTGCGGCATGCTCTGCGCTTCAGGCTTCAACTTGGGGGCAGTACCGTCGGGCGCAACCTTGGGCAAATCAGCAGAAAAGGGTGCCACTTTTGGCAACTTCCCTGCATCCGGCATCACTTTCGGCTGGCTCTGTGCCTCGGGCTTTACCTTGAACGCAGTGTCTGCGCCAGGTGCAACCTTCGGCAAATGCGTCGCGTCGGCGGCTATATTTTTCCCCGCAAACATATCGCGCATTGCCTTGAAAACAGCTTCGAACATGTCAAACAACTTGGCGAACGCATTGGCATTCAGCATCACATCGCCATGCGCCACCTGAGAACTATCATGACGAAATGGCGCACGCCCCATATGGGCAGTGGATGAACGTGTACCTTGGTGGGGGGTAACAGCGGGTTGATCCAAGGCCGATGTATCAACTTTTACAGAAGGCGGATTGTTAACCGATAGAGACATTAGCATGATCCTTTATTCAACGTGCCTGCTTAAAAAAGCGGTCGAAGTGTCGAGAGTTTTAAGTTGACGGAAACAACACTCATTGCTTCGCAGTCCCTACTTTCGTGGAGGGCGCCGTGATTGAGTTCCGATAATCGCAACTCATATAAGGAAACCAAACCAGCTTTTCGGATTTTGCCCCATCGCTTTTTTTTGAAAGCCGCAATTCAGGCTGTGCTGACGGCACTTTCACAGACACACTCGCTAATAAACCGCCGAGAAAGCAACTCACCGACATACTTCAAGAGCCAACGCGCCGACCTAATGTGATATCCCGCGCGCACATAAATACCACCACCGGGTTCAGCCCCGAGTTCAAGCGCAAAAACGCAAAATGCCCCGAATCTTTCGATACGGGGCATTTTTTGCACCTCAGGACGGATCTCACGGCACGCTGCATTGCCCCGGATGGGCCATACCCAACAGGCGACTGACCTGTTGCAAATCTGTTTCGCGGCGCATAGCAGTAAACAGCTCGACCGCCTCAGGGTAGTTGCGCGTCAACATCGCCAGCCACTGCTTCAAGCGGCCAGGCGCCTGGCGCTCAGTGAGCTGGGCGACTGATTGCGTCCAGAATTCCTGGAGCATGGGCTGCATCTGTGCCCAGGTCATCTCCACCACCTCTTCGCCTGCGCGCGCGGCGGCAATCTGCCGCGCCAGGTCGGGGCGCGCCACCAGGCCGCGACCGAGCATAATGTCTTCGGCACCGCTGACTTCACGGCAACGCTTCCAGTCTTCGACGCTCCAGATATCGCCATTGGCAAAGACGGGCACCTTGACCACGTCCTGCACCCGCGGAATCCACTCCCAATGGGCCGGCGGCTTGTAACCGTCGGTCTTGGTCCGTGCATGCACCACGATATGCGCCGCGCCACCTTCAGCCAGCGCCGTGGCGCAGACCAGCGCGCCGTCCGGGCTGTCGAAACCCAGGCGCATCTTGGCGGTGACCGGGATATGCGCCGGCACCGCACGGCGCACATGCTCGACGATCTGGTTGAGCAACTCCGGCTCCTTGAGCAGCACCGCGCCGCCCCGGGATTTATTCACGGTCTTGGCCGGGCAGCCGAAGTTCAGATCGATCACCTCGGAGCCCAGCTCGGCGGCGAGCGCGGCGTTTTCCGCCAGGCACACCGGGTCGGAGCCGAGCAACTGCACGCGCAACGGTACGCCCGCAGCGGTGTGGGCACCGTGCAGCAGTTCCGGGGCGAGCTTGTGGAAATACGCCGGGGTGAGCAGGCGGTCGTTGACGCGGATAAACTCGGTCACGCACCAATCGATCCCGCCCACGCGGGTCAACACGTCCCGCAGGATGTTGTCGACCAACCCCTCCATGGGCGCCAAAGCAATTTGCATGGAAAACACTCAACAAAAAACGTTGCGCAGTTTACTGGGTTTCCTGCGGCAACCGTTAACCCCCTGTCAGGGCGGGGCCGTAACCGTCAAGAAACTCGGCGGGCATGCGCTTGGGCTTGCCGCTGGACAGCTCGATGCAGACAAAGGTGGTTTGCGCCCGCAGCAGGGTCGCGCCGTCGTGGGGGCGGACCAGTTGGAAGCGCCGGGTCATTTTCAGGCGCTGGTCCCAGTCGACAATCCAGGTGGCCAGTTGCAGCTCGTCCCATTCATAGCCGGCGGCGAGGTAGTCGATCTCGTGACGCACCACCGCCATGGCGCGGTCCAGGCGGCGGTACTCGGTGAGGTCCAGGCCCAAGCGCTGGGAATGGCGCCAGGCGCAACGTTCCAGCCAGGACACGTAGACGGCGTTATTGGCGTGGCCCAGGCCGTCGATGTCCTCGGCGCCGACCTGCAGGTCGATGATAAACGGCGTTGCCAAATCCCAGCCCATGCCTTGCTCCAGTCGATTGATCTCGGCCGGGCAGTGTATCAGGCGCTTTGCCGCGCCTGTAGACGACGGCCGGCGAGCAGCGCCAGCACGCCCTCGATCACCCGGGGATCGGCCAGCACTTTCTGGTGACCGCCCTGCTCCAGGCGCAGCAGGCGGCTGTCGAACCAGGCTTCGTGGATGGCTTGGGCGGCTTTGACCGGGACAAAGGTGTCGTCTTCGGCGTGCACGATCAGGCCGGGCATATTCATCTGATAGTGGGCCACGTCCAGATGCTTCAGCGGCATGCCGAAGGTCTGTTCGACCTCGTGGATAAACGCCGAACGGGCCCGCGCGGGCAACCCGACCATTTGGGTGAAGCCGCGCAGCACATCGAGGAAACGCGACGGCGCGGCGATACTCACCAGCGCTTCGGTACACAGCCCCAGTTGCACGGCCAGCATCGCACTGGCCCCGCCCATGGAGTGCCCGACCACCGCATGCAGCGGCGGCAATTCGGCGGCGGCCTCCAGCATCGCCCGTGCGAACAGCAGCACATGGGCCTCACGCCCCGGTGAACGGCCATGGGCCGGACCGTCCAGGGCGATCACCGAATAACCGTCATTGACCAGGGCAGTGATCAGGCTGGCGAACTGGGTGGGACGCCCTTCCCAGCCATGCATCAGCAAGACCGCCGGCCCTTGGCCCCAGCGCAGGGCCGACAGGCCGAAACGCAAGGTGATGCGCTCTGACTGCGCCAGCAACGGCAACTCCCAGTCGCGGGGTGGCAGGTCGCGCGGTGTCATGAAGGCACGCCGCATCTTGTTGGCCACGGTGTGCGGCGCCAGATGCCCCAGGGTGCCGTTGAAGCGACGAATCCAGGTTAACGTGCCCATCCTTAGAGCCCTCTTCTAGCGCACGGCCGACTTGGCGGCGCGCAACACGCGGTCAGACAATTCACCTGGGCCCAGTGCACGCGCCAGGGCCAGGCCACCGATCATCAGCGCCATGTCGGCCAGGGCCTTGTCGGTGTCTTCGGGGCTGGCGGCCAGTTGGGCGGCCATCAGCTCGCAGTGCTCGTTCAGCGCTTGGCGGAACTCATCGGGCAAGCGGCTCATCTCGCCGACGGTCGCCGGGATCGGGCAGGCCTGAACGGTAGAGTCGCGATGTTTGCGCGACAGGTAGAACGCCGCCACAAGGCCTCGGCGCTCTTCACCTGTCAACAGCGCATCCATATCGTCAATGGCCGCACGACGCTTGGCCAGCAGTTCGGTGAACGCCTCCAGCATCAGCGCGTCCTTGCTTTCAAAATGCGCGTAGAAACCACCGACGGTCAGCCCCGCCGCGCCCATGACTTCGCCGACACTCGGCTCGGCCGGACCACGCTGGATCAACGCCGCGCTGGCAGCCTGCAAAATGCGTTCGCGAGTTTGCGCTTTTTTATCGCTCATCAAAGCCTCCGGTTCTCATGGGTTGAATATTATTACCATAATAATATTTGGCAAGCGACTGAAACGACCATTGGTCTGAAGAGAATGCAGGAAGGGAAGAAAAGAATTGGCCAAACGCCAGACAAACAAAAGGGCCATTCAATAATTGAATGACCCTTAAAAATCCCGCAGAGCGGGTAATCGTGGCGTCCCCTAGGGGACTCGAACCCCTGTTACCGCCGTGAAAGGGCGGTGTCCTAGGCCACTAGACGAAGGGGACACAAACCTTCTGTACAACCGATCAGTGCTGAGAACTGATCTGATTCAAGGACGGTGTGGCCGGAACCTTGAACCTGTAAATTGGTGGAGCTAAACGGGATCGAACCGTTGACCTCTTGCATGCCATGCAAGCGCTCTCCCAGCTGAGCTATAGCCCCGGATTTTTCGCCTCGCGGCGCAGCAGACCTTTCGAGCTGCTTGTTGAAACTGGCGTCCCCTAGGGGACTCGAACCCCTGTTACCGCCGTGAAAGGGCGGTGTCCTAGGCCACTAGACGAAGGGGACAAAACCTTCTGTACAACTGATCAGCGCTGAGAACTGATCGATTCAAGGACGGTGTGGCCAGACCTTGAACCTGCAAATTGGTGGAGCTAAACGGGATCGAACCGTTGACCTCTTGCATGCCATGCAAGCGCTCTCCCAGCTGAGCTATAGCCCCTCATCGGTGAGGACGGGGCGAATCTTAATGGCGCTTTGGAAGTGTGTCAAATTTATTTTCAACATTTTCCAAAGTTTTTTGCCGGGATAACAATCACTTACCGGCGAAACCCCGGAAAACCGGGGTTTCGCCGTTGCAGCAGGCTGATTAAGCGATAGCGCCCAACAGCTTTTCCCACTCTTTGTTTTCTTTCTTCGAGACACCACCAAGCAAATCAAGGGCTTGGCGCAGACGGAAACGGGTGAGGTCCGGGCCGAGAATTTCCATCGCATCCAGCACCGATACCGAACTCGCCTGCCCGGTGATCGCGGCAAACATCAGCGGCATCGCATCGCGCAGCTTCAATTCGAGGGATTCAACCACGGCCTGGATCGTCGCGGTGATCGCATCCTTCTCCCACTGGCGCAGGCTTTCCAGCTTCCACAGGATCAACTGCATCAACTGGCGCACCTGGTCGCCCGAGAGCTTCTTGGATTCGAACAGCTTGGCATCCGGGTTCACACCCCCGGCAAAGAAGAAGCTGGCCAACGGTGCGACCTGGCTGAATGTCTCCACCCTGCCCTGCACCAGCGGCGCGATCTTCATCATGTATTCAGGGTTCAGTGCCCACTGCTGCACACGGCTGGCGAACTCTTCCACCGGCAGGTCACGCAGCCACTGGCCGTTGAGCCACGACAGCTTCTCGATGTCGAAGATCGGCCCGCCCAGGGAAACGCGGGACAGATCGAAGTTGTCGACCATTTCCTGCAACGAGAACTTCTCGCGCTCGTCCGGCATCGACCAGCCCATACGGCCCAGGTAGTTGAGCATCGCTTCGGGCATAAAGCCCATGCGCTCGTAGAACGTCACCGAGGTCGGGTTCTTGCGCTTGGACAGCTTGCTCTTGTCCGGGTTACGCAGCAGCGGCATGTAGCACAGCTGCGGCTGTTCCCAGCCGAAGTATTCGTAGAGCAGGATCAGCTTCGGCGCCGATGGCAGCCATTCTTCGCCGCGCAGCACGTGGGTGATGCCCATCAGGTGATCGTCGACCACGTTGGCCAGGAAGTACGTCGGCAGGCCGTCGGTCTTCATCAGCACTTGCATGTCCATGCGATCCCACGGGATCTCGACGTCACCGCGCAGCATGTCCGGCACCACGCACACGCCTTCGTTCGGCACTTTCATGCGGATCACATGAGGCTCGCCAGCGGCCAGGCGCTGCGCCACTTCTTCCTTGGACAGCAGCAGCGCGCGGCCATCGTAACGCGGGGTTTCGCCCCGAGCCTGTTGCTCGGCGCGCATCTGGTCAAGTTCTTCAGCGGTGCAGAAGCACGGGAACGCATGGCCCATGTCGACCAGTTGCTGGGTGTACTGCTTGTAGATGTCGCTGCGCTCGCTCTGGCGATACGGGCCGTGTGGGCCGCCGACGTCCGGGCCTTCGGCCCAGGTAATGCCCAACCAGCGCAGGGCATCGAAAATCTGCTGTTCCGACTCACGGGTCGAGCGCACTTGGTCGGTGTCTTCGATCCGCAGGATGAATTCACCGCCGTGCTGCTTGGCGAAGCAGTAGTTGAACAAGGCGATGTAGGCAGTGCCGACGTGGGGATCCCCAGTAGGCGATGGCGCGATGCGCGTGCGGACGGTGGTCATGGCGGGTCTCGAATGGGCGATAAAACTAGAATTGAAACAAGGGGCGAATGGTAACAGCCCTCGGCACTTGGGCTCCAGCACCCACCTTATCGAGCATGGCATTTAGGCCAAGCTTCGGTCTCAACGCCAGTCATGGCTATTGGACAGATGCTTGGGTGGCTATATTCCATTACCTCTTGTTACAGACACTGCCCCCATGCCAGCCCCACTCAAGCGCCGCCTGTTTATCTTCGTGTTTATCGTGATCCTGATCGGCCTGGGTTTCTTCGCCCACTGGTTCTTCAAGGGCCGTTTCTATGAAAGCACTGACAATGCCTACGTACAGGGCGAAATCACCCGCGTCTCCAGCCAGCTCGGCGCGCGCATCGTCGACGTAAAGGTAGGCGACAACGAACACGTGCAAAAAGGCCAGCTCCTGGTGCAGCTCGAAGGCGACGACTTCCACCTCGCCGTCGACCGCGCCAACGCCGCCCTGGCCATGCGCGAAGCCGAACGTGCCCAGGCGCAGAGCAAACTCACCCAACAAGCCAGCCTGATCGCCGCCGGCGCGGCCAAGGTGGCGTCGAGCCAGGCCAGCCTGGGGCGCTCGCAGATCGACTTGTCCCGCGCGCAAACCCTGCGCAAACCGGGCTATGTCTCGGAAGAACGGGTGACCACCCTGTCCGCCGACAACCACATCGCCCGCTCCCAGGTGACCATGGCCGAAGCCGATTTGCAGGGCCAGCGTCAGCAGGTCAACGCCCTCAACGCCGAAATCAAGCGCCTCGACGCGCTGATCGCCAACGCCAAGACCGACCTGGCACAGGCCGAACTCAACCTCACCCGCAGCGAGATCCACGCGCCCATCAGCGGCCTCGTCGGCCAGCGCGCCGCGCGTAACGGCCAGTACGTGCAGGCCGGCGCCTACCTGCTGTCCATCGTTCCCGACCAGGACATCTGGATCCAGGCCAACTTCAAGGAAACCCAGATCGGCCACATGCAATCCGGGCAAAAGGCCCAGTTGACCTTCGACGCCTACGCCGACACGCCCATCGACGCCCGGGTAGACAGCCTGTTCGCCGCCTCCGGCGCGCAGTTCAGCCTGCTGCCACCGGACAACGCCACGGGCAACTTCACCAAAGTCGTACAACGGATTCCGGTAAAACTCACCTTCGCGGCGGATAACCCACTGCAAGGCAAGATCCGCCCCGGCATGTCCGTGACCGTCAAAGTGAATATCAAAGACCAGCCTGATGGCCGGTGATCAACTGCTGCGCCCGGTCGGCGAACCGACCCGGCGCGACTGGATCGCGGTGATGAGCGTGATGCTCGGCGCGTTCATGGCGGTGCTCGACATCCAGATCACCAACTCGTCGCTCAAGGACATCCAGGGCGCGCTGTCAGCCACCCTGGAAGAAGGTTCGTGGATTTCCACCTCCTACCTTGTCGCCGAAATCATCATGATCCCCCTCACCGCCTGGCTGGTGCAGCTGCTCTCGGCGCGGCGGCTGGCGGTGTGGGTGTCGGTGGGGTTCCTGATCGCCTCGCTGATGTGCTCCATGGCCTGGAGCCTGGAAAGCATGATCGTGTTCCGCGCCCTGCAAGGCTTCACCGGCGGCGCGCTGATCCCGCTGGCGTTCACCCTGACCCTGATCAAGCTGCCCGAACACCACCGTGCCAAAGGCATGGCGATGTTCGCCATGACGGCCACCTTCGCCCCGTCCATCGGACCGACCATCGGCGGTTGGCTCACCGAAAACTGGGGCTGGGAGTACATTTTCTACATCAACGTACCGCCGGGCCTGTTGATGATCGCCGGGTTGCTCTACGGCCTGGAGAAAAAGGCATCGAACTGGGATCTGCTGAAAAGCACCGACTACCTGGGCATCGTCACCCTCGCGGTGGGCCTTGGCTGCTTGCAGGTGTTCCTCGAAGAGGGCCACCGCAAGGACTGGCTCGAATCCAGCCTGATCGTCAGCCTCGGCAGCATCGCCCTGCTCAGCCTGATCACCTTTGTCATCGTGCAGCTCTCCAAGCCCAACCCGCTGATCAATCTGGGCATCCTCGCCAACCGCAATTTCGGCCTGTCGAGCATCGCCAGCCTGGGCATGGGTGTGGGCCTGTACGGCTCGATCTACCTGTTGCCGCTGTACCTGGCGCAGATCCAGAACTACAACGCGCTGCAGATTGGCGAAGTGATCATGTGGATGGGCGTGCCCCAGCTGTTTCTGATCCCGCTGGTGCCCAAGCTGATGAAGTACGTGTCACCAAAATGGCTATGCACCGTGGGATTCGGCCTGTTCGGCCTGGCGAGTTTTTCCTCGGGGGTGCTCAACCCGGACTTCGCCGGCAGCCAGTTCAACCAGATCCAGATCATCCGCGCCCTCGGCCAGCCGCTGATCATGGTCACCATCTCGTTGATCGCCACCGCCTACATCCTGCCCCAGGACGCGGGTTCGGCGTCGAGCCTGTTCAATATCCTGCGCAACCTCGGCGGCGCCATCGGCATTGCGTTGCTGGCGACCTTGCTGGATGCGCGCACCAAGACCTACTTTGATTACTTGCGTGAGGCGATTGTGCCGACCAACCCGCAGGTGGCGGAGCGCTTGGCGACGCTGGCGCAGACGTTCGGCAGCGACACGGCGGCGCTGGGCAAGCTCAGTGAGATCACGCACCAGCAGGCGCAGATCATGGCCTACAACGATGCGTTTCACTTTGTCGGGTTGGCGCTGGGGATCAGCATGGTTGCGGTGTTGTTGACCAAGGCGTTGCCGGCGGGGCTCAAGGCTGGAGAGAGTCATTGAGACCGTGGTGCCGCCATCGCAGGCAAGCCAGCTCCCACATTTGATTTGCGAACACCATCAAAATGTGGGAACGGGCTTGCCCGCGATGAGGCCCGCCCAGTCACTCCAAAATCAAACAGCCAGTAGCCGCTCGCGCAACTTGCCAATCTCATCCCGCGTCTGCGCCGCCGCCTCAAACTCCAGATCCCGCGCCAACTGGTACATCTTCTCTTCCAACTGGCGAATCCGCTTGGTGATCTCACTCGGCGAGCGCAGTTCGTTCTCGTACTTGGCGCTTTCCTCGGCGGCCTTGGCCATGCCCTTGCGCTTCTTGCTGCGCGAGCCCGGCACGACGGCGCCTTCCATGATGTCGGCGACATCCTTGAACACGCCCTTGGGCGTAATGCCGTTGGCGAGGTTAAAGGCAATCTGCTTGTCGCGGCGGCGCTCGGTCTCGCCAATCGCACGCTCCATGGAGCCGGTGATGCGGTCGGCGTAGAGAATCGCCCGGCCATTGAGGTTACGCGCGGCGCGGCCGATGGTCTGGATCAGCGAGCGCTCGGAGCGCAGGAAGCCTTCCTTGTCGGCATCGAGGATCGCCACCAGCGACACTTCCGGCATGTCCAGGCCTTCACGCAGCAGGTTGATCCCCACCAGCACATCAAAGGTGCCCAGGCGCAGGTCGCGGATGATTTCCACACGCTCCACGGTGTCGATGTCCGAGTGCAGGTAGCGCACGCGCACGCCGTGGTCGGCGAGGTAGTCGGTCAAGTCTTCGGACATGCGCTTGGTCAGCGTGGTGACCAGCACCCGCTCTTCCAGGGCCACGCGCTTGTTGATTTCGGAGAGCAAATCGTCGACCTGGGTCAGCGCCGGGCGGATTTCGATCTGCGGGTCCACCAGGCCGGTCGGGCGCACCAACTGCTCGATCACCCGGCCGGCATGCTCGGCCTCGTAGTTGCCCGGCGTGGCGGACACGAAGATGGTCTGCGGGCTGATGCTTTCCCATTCGTCGAAACGCATCGGCCGGTTATCCAGCGCCGATGGCAGGCGGAAACCGTATTCCACCAGGGTTTCCTTACGCGAACGGTCGCCCTTATACATCGCGCCGACCTGCGGCACGCTGACGTGGGACTCGTCGATCACCAGCAACGCGTCGGCGGGCAGGTAGTCATACAAGGTCGGCGGCGGCGCGCCGGATTCGCGGCCCGAGAGGTAGCGCGAGTAGTTTTCGATGCCGTTGCAGTAGCCCAGCTCCAGGATCATCTCCAGGTCGAAGCGGGTGCGCTGCTCCAGGCGCTGGGCTTCCACCAGCTTATTGTTGGCGCGCAGGTATTCCAGGCGCTCAGCCAGCTCGACCTTGATGTGCTCGACGGCGTCCATCAAGGTTTCCCGCGGCGTTACGTAGTGGCTTTTCGGATAGAAGGTGAAGCGCGGCAGCTTGCGGATCACCTCGCCGGTCAACGGATCGAAGGCCGACAGGCTCTCGACTTCGTCGTCGAACAGCTCGATGCGGATCGCTTCCAGGTCGGATTCGGCCGGGTACACGTCGATCACATCGCCGCGCACGCGGAAGGTGGCGCGGGCAAAGTCCATGTCATTGCGGGTGTATTGCAAATCCGCCAGGCGGCGCAGCACTTCGCGCTGGTCGAGTTTGTCGCCGCGATCAACGTGCAGCACCATCTTCAAATAGCTTTCCGGGCTGCCCAGGCCGTAGATGCACGACACCGTGGTGACGATGATCGCGTCCTTGCGCTCCAAAAGCGCCTTGGTCGCCGACAGCCGCATCTGCTCGATATGGTCGTTGATCGACGCATCCTTCTCGATAAAGGTATCGGAGGACGGCACATAGGCTTCGGGCTGGTAGTAGTCGTAGTAGGAAACGAAGTACTCGACGGCGTTGTTCGGGAAGAACGACTTGAACTCGCCGTACAACTGCGCGGCCAGGGTCTTGTTCGGCGCCAACACCAGGGTAGGCCGGTTGACCTGGGCGATCACGTTGGCAATGCTGAAGGTCTTGCCTGAACCGGTCACCCCGAGCAGCGTCTGGTGGGCCAGGCCGGCCTCGATGCCTTCGACCATCAGGCGAATCGCCTCGGGTTGGTCGCCGGCGGGTTCAAAGCGGGTGACGAGTTGGAAATCCGACATAACGTACCTCTTGAAGTCACCCCAGACTGTAAACCCGTCGGGAACGAAAAAGACCGCCACCCGCGAAAAATCAGAGCGGGCAGCAGGAAAAAACCATGATAGCCGTAGAAGTGGTGGCGAATGTGACGGGTTTCAAGGCAATCGTCTTACACGCCTTGCCCGGTCAATGTTGCAATAAGACTAACGGTCAGCAAATAAACCGAAAAACTTGGCCGAAAAGCCGTTTCGGTTGTCGCCTCAGGCGGTGATGGCCTCTATACTAGCTCCCCGTTTGTGCACCGCTCTAGTGCATTCGGCTGGAGCGCGACACGTCCCTCCTTTCCCCCATAGAGCTGCCGCAAAAATGAGCCTGTTCTCCGCTGTCGAAATGGCACCACGCGATCCTATCCTGGGCCTCAACGAAGCATTCAACGCCGATACACGAACCACCAAGGTCAACCTTGGCGTAGGCGTTTACTGCAACGAGGAGGGGAAGATTCCACTCTTGCGTGCCGTTGCCGAAGCGGAAGCCATTCGCGTGGCGCAACACGCCGCCCGTGGCTACTTGCCAATCGACGGCATCGCGGCCTACGACAAGGCCGTGCAAACCCTGCTGTTTGGCGCTGAATCGCCGCTGCTGGCCGCTGGCCGCGTCACCACCGTGCAAGCGGTTGGCGGCACCGGCGCGCTGAAAATCGGCGCTGACTTCCTCAAGCAACTGCTGCCAGACGCCGTCGTCGCCATCAGCGACCCAAGCTGGGAAAACCACCGCGCGCTGTTCGAAACTGCCGGTTTCCCAGTACAGAACTACCGCTACTACGACGCCGCCACCCACGACGTCAACCGTGCCGGCCTGCTCGAAGACCTCAACGCCTTGCCTCCACAGTCCATCGTGGTGCTACACGCGTGCTGCCACAACCCGACCGGCGTCGACCTGAGCCCGGCCGACTGGCAGAACGTGCTGGACGTAGTCAAAGCCAAGAACCTCGTGCCGTTCCTCGACATGGCCTACCAGGGCTTTGGCGACGGCATCCACGAAGACGCCGCCGCTGTGCGCCTGTTCGCTGAGTCGGGCCTGACCTTCTTTGTGTCCAGCTCGTTCTCCAAGTCGTTCTCGCTGTACGGCGAACGCGTCGGCGCGCTGTCCATCGTCGGCGAGTCCAAGGAAGAAAGCGCGCGCATCCTGTCCCAGGTCAAACGCGTGATCCGCACCAACTACTCCAACCCGCCAACCCACGGCGCCGCGATTGTAGCTGCCGTGCTCAACAGCCCTGAGCTGCGTGCCCAGTGGGAAGCCGAACTGGCCGAAATGCGCCTGCGCATCCGTGGCATGCGTGAGCAGATGGTGAGTGAACTGGCCAAGGCTGCACCGGGCCACGACTTCAGCTTTGTCGGTCGCCAGCGTGGGATGTTCTCCTACTCCGGCCTGAGCGTTGAGCAAGTCACCCGCCTGCGCAACGAGTTCGGCATCTACGCCCTCGACACTGGCCGTATCTGTGTCGCGGCGTTGAACCAGTCGAACATCGACGCGGTCACAAAGGCAATCGTTCAGGTGCTGTAAGCCGGTAACCGTTGCACAGAAGGGGAAGCCAATGGCTTCCCCTTTTTCGTCGCCAGCCCCTAGACTGAACCTTGCCCGCCCCTTTGCAGTGAGAGCCTTATGAGAAACGACGACCTGGACCTGCGTGCCGACCGTGACGAGCTGGATGATTACGTGCCGCGTGCGCCGCAGGTTAAGCGGCAGAAAAGCCTGGTGTTGCAGGTGGCGCTCGGCGTTTTCCTCGGTGGCCTGGCTTTATGGCTGGTGCAACTGGGTGCCACAACACTGATGACCAAGCTCGCCATGGGCACCCTGCAATTCGGCGGCTAGCACCGATCAAACTGTGGGAGCTGGCTTGCCTACTCCCACATTAGATTCAGGTTGCGACCAGATTGCGTTCTTCCAGCAGTTTTACGAAGCTGTTGAGACTCTGCGACACCGTGCCCCGCCGCCAGATCAGCCACGTGTGCAACACCCGAAAGCTGTCCATCAGCGGCCACACGCTCACCGCCGCAAACCCCGGCATGCTTTCCAGCATACTGCGCGGCATTAGCGCCAATCCGGCGCCGGCGCTGACGCAGGCGAGCATGCCGTGGTACGACTCGATCTCGAAGATCTTGCCCGGCACCGCGCCATCCTGGGTGAACCAGCGTTCAAAGTGGTGCCGGTAGGAGCAGTTCGAGCGAAAGGTGTAGATGTTCTCGCCGTTCACATCCTGCCCCCGGGTGATCGGCGCGTGATGCAACGGCGCGATCACCACCATCTCTTCCTCAAACACCGCCACGCCTTCCAGCGTGGCGTGCAACACCGGCCCATCGACAAACGCCGCCGCCAGGCGCCCCGACAGTACGCCTTCGATCATCGTGCCCGACGGCCCGGTGCTCAGGTCCAGTTCGACTTTGGTGTGTTTCTGGTTATACGCCGCCAGCAACGCAGGGATGCGCACCGCCGCCGTGCTTTCCAGTGACCCTAGGGCAAACGCGCCCTGGGGCTCCTCCCCCGCCACCGTCGCGCGGGCTTCCTGCACCAGGTCGAGGATGCGCCGCGCATAGCCAAGGAAGTTCCAGCCCGCCGGCGACAGGCGCAGGCGGCTCTTCTCGCGGATAAACAATTCCACGCCCAGGTCCTGCTCCAGTTGCTTGATGCGGGTGGTCAGGTTCGACGGGACCCGATGAATCAACTGCGCGGCGGCGCTGATGCTGCCTTGTTCGGCAACGGCCTTGAAAATTTCCAGCTGCACCAGGTCCAAGTCATTCTCCAATCGTGAATGTATTGCTTAATATTATTCAGTTTCCAGAAAACAACCAGCCCCGTAACCTGAACTCAACTTATCCATTCAGCAGGACGGTGCCATGAACGCGACCACCCACGCCCTCTCGATCAACCCGGCCAACGGCGAAACAGTCGGCAGCTACCCGTACGAAAGCGAAGCGCAACTGGACGCCGTCCTCGACCGTACCACCGCCGCCTTCCGCACCTGGCGCCGCCAGCCGGTCAGCCAGCGCGCCGAGCTATTGCTGGCCCTGGCCGCCGCCCTGCGTGAACAAGCCGAAGACATGGCGCAGATGATCACCCTGGAAATGGGCAAGCCCATCGCCCAGGCCCGTGCCGAAATCGAAAAATGCGCCCAGCTCAGCGAATGGTACGCGGCCCAAGGCCCGGCCATGCTCGCACCGGAACCGACCCTGGTGGACAACGGCAGCGCCCAGATCGAATACCGCCCGCTGGGCCCGATCCTCGCCGTGATGCCGTGGAACTTCCCGGTCTGGCAAGTGCTGCGCGGCGCCGTGCCGACTATGCTCGCCGGCAACACCTACGTGCTCAAACACGCACCGAATGTGATGGGCAGCGCCTACCTGATCCAGCAAGCGTTCAAAAAGGCCGGTTTTGCTGACGGTTTGTTCGAAGTGCTCAACGTGACCCCGGACGGCGTGTCCAAAGCCATTGCCGACCCACGCATCGCCGCCGTCACCCTCACCGGCAGTGTGCGCGCCGGTATCGCCATCGGCTCCCAGGCCGGGGCCGCGCTGAAAAAATGCGTGCTGGAACTGGGCGGCTCCGACCCATTCATCGTGCTCAACGACGCCGACCTCGACGCCGCTGTGCAAGCCGCATTGATCGGCCGTTTCCAGAACAGCGGCCAAGTCTGCGCCGCCGCCAAGCGCCTGATCATCGAAACCGGTGTGGTGGAGGCGTTTACCGCCAAGTTCCTAGAGGCCAGCCGCGCGCTGGTGATGGGTGACCCGACAGACGCCAGCACCTACATCGGCCCCATGGCCCGCTTCGACCTGCGCGACGAGCTGCACGGCCAGGTCCAGGCCACCCTGGAAGAAGGCGCGACCCTGCTGCTGGGCGGCAACAAAGTCGCAGGCGCAGGCAACTACTATGAGCCCACCGTACTGGCCAACGTCACCGACCAGATGACCTCGTTCAAACAGGAACTGTTCGGCCCCGTCGCCTCGATCATCACCGCCCGCGACGCCGACCACGCCGTGGCACTGGCGAATGACAGCGAGTTTGGCCTGACCGCGAGCATCTTCACCACCGATGCGGCGAAAGCCCGCGATATCGCCAACCGCCTGGAAACCGGTGGGATCTTCGTCAACTCGTTCAGCATCTCCGACCCTCGGGTCGCGTTTGGCGGGATCAAGAAAAGTGGCTTTGGCCGCGAGCTGTCGCACTTCGGCGTGCGCGAGTTCTGCAATGCGCAGACCGTGTGGCTGGATCGCAAATAACCCAGGCGACCTCACTCAACGATGGGAACTGGCCAGCTCCCACATGAACCAGTTCCCACAGGCATCGCATTTGTTCTGTGATTTACCCATCGCAACTCCCCCTTCGCAGCCTGATCGACTACCATGGCGCGCCGGTTCCCGAAGGGGACTAACAGGGAATCCGAAGCGCGGCCCATCACGCCAATCGGAACTGCCCCCGCAACTGTAGGTGCCGAGCCTGCTCCCCACTGCCACTGGACGCTGTCCGGGAAGGCCGGAGCGAGGCGATGACGCACGAGTCAGGAGACCTGCCGGCCCAGCGTTATCACCAACCGGCGGGGTGTCCGGGAAGGACATCCTAGCGCGGCCCCGGCGGCCGTATCCGTGGGTGTATTTCCACTACCGTACCTCCCCAGTCCACTGTACGGTCCAAACGGAGATTGCCCCATGCTGCCACGCGTTACCGCCCTGCTCACCGGCCTGGGTTTCTGTGCCCTGGCCCACGCCGCGCCGACCCACTACCCGCTGACGCTGGAAAACTGCGGCAGCACCCTCACCTTCCAACAAGCCCCGGCGCGCAGCGTGACCATCGGCCAGGCCGCCACCGAGATGCTCTACGCCTTGGGCGTGGGCGATAAAGTGGTCGGCACGTCGCTGTGGTTCAACAACGTATTGCCGCAGTTCAAGTCATTGAACGACGGCATCGAGCGCCTGGCCAATAACGAGCCGAGCTTCGAAGCAGTGATCGCCAAGCGCCCGCAACTGGTGGCCGCCGAACTGGAATGGGTGGTCGGTGCGCAAGGCGTGGTGGGCACCCGCGAGCAGTTTCACGAGCTGAAAATCCCCACCTACCTGCTGCCTTCCGACTGCGAAGGCAAAGACAACCTGGTGGGCGCCGACGGCACGCGGCTGGAGCCGTTCCGCATCGACACCATCTATAAAAGCATCAGCCAGTTGGCGGCGATTTTCGACGTACAGGATCGCGGCCAACAACTGAACGACGAACTCAAGGCACGCCTGGCCAAGTCCGTCGCCACCGTGCAGAGCAAGGGCCTCAAGCAGGCCAGCGCGCTGGTGTGGTTCTCCAGCGCCGAGATGGCCAGCGATCCGTACGTGGCCGGCCACAAGGGCATCCCCGAATTCATGCTGCAAACCCTCGGTTTGCATAACGTGGTGCAGTCCGATGAGGAATGGCCCGCCGTTGGCTGGGAAACCATCGCCAAGGCCAACCCGACCTTCCTCGTCATCGCCCGCATGGACCGTCGCCGCTACCCCGCCGACGACCATGAAAAGAAACTCGCCTTCCTGCGCAGCGACCCGGTCACGCGCAATATGGACGCGGTGAAAAACAACCGCATCATCATCCTCGACGCCCTGGCGTTGCAGGCGAGCATCCGCATGTTCGATGGCCTGGAACAACTGGCCACGGCCATCGACGGCTACGACTTGCCGAAATGATCCGTCCTCTGATCGCCCTGGCCCTGCTGTTGCTCGCCGTACTCGCCGGCGTGGCCATCGGCGAAACCGCCATCTCGCCGCAGGTCGTGCTCCAGGTGCTGGCCAATAAACTGTGGGGCGCCGGCTACGTGCTGGACCCCATCGACGAAGGCGTGGTGTGGAACTACCGCCTGACCCGCGCCCTGGTTGCCGCCGCGTGCGGTGCCGGGCTGGCGACCTGCGGGGTGATTTTGCAGTCGCTGCTGCGCAACCCATTGGCCGACCCGTACCTGCTGGGCATCAGCGCTGGCGCCTCGACCGGTGCGGTATTGGTGGCGTTGATCGGCGTGGGTGGTGGCTTGATTTCGTTGTCGGCAGGCGCATTTGTCGGCGCCATGGCCGCGTTCGCCCTGGTGATTTTGCTCGCGCGGGCCAGCGGTTCGTCCAGCGGCACCGGGCAGATCATCCTCGCCGGCATTGCCGGCTCACAGCTGTTCAATGCGCTGACCGCCTTCCTCATCACCAAATCCGCCAGCTCCGAACAGGCGCGCGGCATCATGTTCTGGCTGCTGGGCAACCTCAGCGGCGTGCGCTGGCCGTCGGTATGGCTGGCCGTGCCGGTGGCGCTCGTGGGCTTGGCGGTGTGCCTGTGGCACCGTCGCGCGCTGGATGCGTTCACCTTTGGCAGCGACTCGGCGGCGTCCCTCGGCATCCCGGTGCGGCGCGTGCAGTTTGTGCTGGTGGGCTGCGCGGCGCTGGTGACGGCGGTGATGGTGTCGATTGTTGGCTCCATCGGCTTTGTCGGGCTGGTGATTCCCCACGCGGTGCGCCTGTTGCTGGGCACCGGGCATTCGCGCTTGCTGCCGGCCAGCGCGCTGGGCGGTGCGTTGTTCTTGATTGCGGCGGATGTGTTGTCGCGCACCTTGATCAAGGGTCAGGTGATTCCCGTCGGTGTGGTCACCGCATTGGTCGGCGCGCCGGTGTTTGCGCTGATTTTGATCGGGCGGAGGAACGCACGATGAGCGTGCTCAGTTGCCGCGGCCTGGGCTTCAAGGTACGTGACGCCGAATTGCTGCGCGATATTCATCTGGACGTCGCGCTGGGGGAAACCCTCGGCATTGTCGGGCCGAACGGCTCTGGCAAATCCACCTTGCTCAAGTTGCTGGCCGGGTTGCGTACACCGGCGTCCGGTGAGGTGTGGCTGGGCGGCCAGCGCCTGGGGCAGTTATCCCGCCGCGTGATTGCGCAGCAACTGGCGGTGGTGGAGCAACAAGCCGACACCGACGACGCCATCCGCGTGTTCGACGCCGTGGCCCTGGGCCGCACGCCGTGGCTGTCGGCGCTGAGCCCGTGGTCCGTCGACGACGCCAGCATCGTGCGCCAGGCCCTGCACGACGTGGACGCCACCCACCTGAGCCAACGCGCGTGGCGCAGCCTCTCCGGCGGCGAACGCCAACGCGTGCACATCGCCCGCGCCTTGGCACAGCGGCCGCAGATCTTGTTGCTGGATGAACCGACCAACCACCTGGATATCCAGCATCAGCTTGGCATTTTGAAGGGCGTGCAAGCACTGCCGGTGACGACGTTGATTGCCCTGCATGACCTGAACCAGGCGCTGACCTGTGACCGCTTGGCCGTGCTGGATCGCGGGCGGTTGGTGGCGCTGGGTAAGCCGTTGGAGGTGCTGACGCCGCAGCGGTTGCAGGAGACGTTCGGGGTGCAGGCGCATTACCTGACGGACCCGTTTGATGGTGCGCAGATACTGAGGCTGCGCTCGAACTGAAGGCTTGAACACGGCCACCCAAACACCACAATTCAACTGTGGGAGCTGGCTTGCCTGCGATAGCGGTGGGTCAGCTTGCATTTCTTTAACTGACAGACCGCCATCGCAGGCAAGCCAGCTCCCACATGATCATTCCCACGTTAGATCTGGGGTGTTCGCTGCATATGGGTCGTCTGCCATACAGAATCGTCTTTCACATCCACCACTTCAAACCCCTGCCGAAGCCAAAAATCAATCGCCCCCGGCAAAAACGGATGGGTATGCAGGTACATCACCTCCACCCCCTCCGCCTGCGCCGTTGCCTCCAGTGCGCGATACAACGCCCCCGCCAAGCCAAAGCGCCGAAACGCCGGCAGCACAAACAAGCGCACCACTTCCACCGTCTTGCGGCCCAGGTAATCGAGCTGGGAGAAGCGGTTGTCATACGGCAGGTAGCCGATAGCCGCAACGATTTGACCGTCATGACAGGCAATCAGAAAGCGCCCGTCACCTTGAAGGTAGGTCGCCTCAAATTGCGCCAGATCATTCGGCACA
The DNA here is from genome assembly GCF_017316265.1 of Pseudomonas sp. Marseille-Q1929. NCBI lineage: Bacteria > Pseudomonadati > Pseudomonadota > Gammaproteobacteria > Pseudomonadales > Pseudomonadaceae > Pseudomonas > Pseudomonas sp. Marseille-Q1929. The sequence goes on along the minus strand of NZ_JAFLWU010000045.1, from coordinate 12,601 downwards.
CCGGCATCGCTGAGCTTGGGAAACATCTCGGCGCGGGCCTGTTGTACAAAGGCCAGCACCTGTGAAACATCATCCGCTGCAACCGGGCGGATGCTGAAAGGGTCTTCAAGGGACGTCTTGCCCACTATCCACTGGCGGCCATAGGCCAACACCTTACCCGCCATCCCCACCGGAAAATGAATAAACCCATGGGCCGCCTCCGGCACCAGGTGCACCTGCGCGCCAGGCCATCGCTCAGCAATCAACAGCGTGTCGTCCTTGAGCGGGTCCAATTCCCCCACAAACATCAACGCCGGCGGCAAGCCGGTGAAGTCGCCATACAGCGGTGACAACGGCGCCTGCCGACGCTCGTCGTCACTCAGCCCCGGCGTGAGCAGGCGCAGCGCTTCGACCATGCCGGGCCCGTCCAGCAATAACGTGCCTGGGCCTGCGGCGCGTACGCTGGGCGTGCCAGCGAGGTCATAGACGCCGTAATACAGCAGCGCGCCGCTGACCCGCGCGAGCAGTTCCGGCCAATCCTTCAACGCCAGCAACGTCGCCGCCGCCAGGTGCCCGCCGGCCGACTCGCCAACGATGATCACCGGCAGGCCCGCAAACTCATCGGCGGTCAGCAACCAACGCGCGGCCGTGAGGCAATCGTCCATCACGCCTTGCACCGGTGTATCGACCGCCAGCCGATAATCCACCGACACCACCGCCACGTCGCAGGCGTTGACCATGCCCAGGTTGAGCGCGTCATCCATCTGCGCATTGCCGATCACCCAACCGCCGCCGTGGATATCCAGCACCACGCCCTTGGGTTTGCCGCTGGGACGCAGGATGCGCACCGGCACCGAGCCAGCGTGCCGGGTTTCAGCCGCAGGGGCGCGTTTTAACCGTTGACCGGCACACAGCAACGCCTGGATCACACGCGGCGTCACGCGATTGCGGATCTTGAAGCGCGGCAACCAGGCGAGCTTCCTGTTGAAGCGGCGCATCTCGGCCAGTTCGGTTTCGCTGGCGGGCCAGAGGTTGTGAGTCATCAGCGGTTATTTCTCAAAATGGAGAAATTCAACGCCGCCGCCACACACAGCCACGCCAGGTACGGGAACAGGATCAACCCGGTGATCAGATCCAGGCGTACCGCCAACACCACCATCGCCGCCACGGTCAGCCACAGCACCGCCAGAATCACCATCCCCGCGAGGATGCGATGGGCGCCGAAGAACACCGGCGTCCACAACGTGTTCAAGGCAATCTGCGCCGCCCACAGCGCCAGCACCACTTGGCTGTCCGGGATCAGGCTGAGGCGGTAACCGGCCCAGGCCAGCAGCAGGTAGATCAGCGTCCATGCCACTGGGAACAACCAGTTGGGCGGGGTGAAGCTAGGTTTGACCAGGGATTCGTACCAGGCGCCGGGTTTGAAGAGCATGCCGGTACTGGCGGCGGCGGCGCAGGCGAGCAGGAAGATGAAGAAGGTCATGGTCGGTCCTTGGCTGGGCGTTTCAACTTGGACGGGGGGTGGGCGGGTAAAAGTTCATTGCCGATTGGGTTTGGAGGCGGGTTTTGAGGTTGCCTGGGCTGGCGTCATCGCAGGCAAGCCAGCTCCCACATTTAACGGTGTTCACCCGTCAAAATGTGGGAGTTGTCGAGCTTTAGCGAGGCTGCGAAGGGATCACCGCGCACTCCCTGCCGAACACCCTACCCGCATCGCCCCCGTGTCAAGTAGCCCCCACAATCCTGAGCCAAGGCCACCGCTCCTGATAACTCCTGGCCTTGTGCGCAAACAATTCCGGCTCCGGGTGCAACGGGTTGATGCGCAGCACACCCTGCTCCACATCCGCCAAGCCATACGGCACATACACCTCGCCCGTCGCCACTTCCAGGCCGATGCAGGTGCCCGCCACCAGGTAGCGGTCGATCCCGTCTTTTGCCGTGTGCAATTGCGGATAAGGCCGGCCAAACCGCTGGCCATACCAAAGGTGCACCCGCGCCTGATTCTTCACTTCAACGTTGACGCCCAGATCTTGAAACAACCCCTCAGCCGCGCGAATCACGGCATCCTCGGCTTCGTAGGACAGGTCTGTGTCGAAGTAGAAAACGTCGTAGTCCTTTACACCCTGGGCAGCAGGCAGGTTCGACTGGTGATTCCACACCGCCTGGAACAGGCAGCCTGCGGTGAGAAAACACTGGTCCAGGCCGAGGGCCGGCAGGCGCGCAGTGATCTCGGCGTTGATGGGGTTGGCCATGGCCAGGTCGAGCAGGGTTTCGACGGTCAATGTCATGTGCACTCCTTTGCAACCTAGAAGATGAACTAGCCCTTCAACTCACTGGCCCGATGCGCCGCCGCATCGTCATACGCCACGTACAACGCCTCGGCGATCTGGCTTTTGATGGCCTTGGTCGATTCCAGGCCGAGCACAAACCCTTCGGCCTTGCCGCCCGCGCGGTTGAGTTCTTCATGGGTGGAAGCGCCGGTGATGGCGTCCAGCAGTTTGCTGGCGTGGGGGCCGACACCTTTGGGCAGGCTGATTTGGTCGATGGACATGGGCGGTACCTTTAAAAGAAGGATCGGTAGCACGTGGAACCGCTGCCGGGGGTCGCATGGTAGACCGATATAGGCCTCAAGGGGCTGTTTTCATGAGATCCCGGCCAAACGCGCCTTTCACAAAATCGACAAAACTGCGCACCTTCGGCGTCACCCGTCGATCCGCCGCATACAGCAGGTTCATCGGCGAAGCCGGCACGTTGTAGTCCGGCAGCAACGCCAGCAAGGTGCCTTTGCGCAGCGCGTCATGCACCAGTTCCTGGGGCAACAACACCACGCCCAACCCGGCCACCGCCGCCGACAGCAGCGGGTCACCCTGATTAATCGTCAAACGGCTTGTAATCGGCACCTCGACCCGGCCCTGCGGCCCTTCGAAGTGCAGGTGTGAGCGCCCATCCGAATAGGCAAACGCCAGGCATTCATGTTCCTGCAAATCCCATGGGCTGCTGATCGCTGGGCGTCTGGCCAAGTAGGCCGGCGCCGCGCAGAGCACCATCTGATAGGGCTTGAGGGGCAAGGCCTTCAAGCCGCTGTCAGCCAATTCGCCGATGCGGAAAACCACGTCGTAGCCGTCCTCCACCAAATCGACCAGCTCATTGGACAAGGTCAGGTCCACCGCCACCTGGGGAAATTTGACCATGTACTCCAGCAAACGCGGGGCCAACGTACTCACGCCAAATGTCACCGGCGCGTTGATGCGCAAGCGCCCGCTGGGTACGCCACGGGTTACGGCGGCCATTTCTTCGGCGGCGTCCATATCTGCCAGGATCAGCTTGGCACGTTGATAGAAGGTGCGGCCAAAGTCGGTCAGGCTCTGCTTGCGCGTGGTGCGGTGCAGCAGCGACACGCCCAAGTGCTGCTCCAGCATCTTCACCTGCTTGCCGATCAGTTGCGGCGACAGGTTCAGCTCATCCGCCACCGCACTGAACGAACCCAACTCCACGGCTTTGACGAACGTAGCCATCAAGGTAAGACGATCCATTGGAAACCCATTGTTTCTAGTGTTGCGCCATCCTAGGCCTTTATCCCGCGCCGTCCCACGCCTAAATTGAACACCACATTGATAAACACCGAGGATCAACCCCATGGCCCGCATTGTCAGGATTCACGCCTACGGCGACGCAAGCGTCTTGCAACTGGAAAACATCGACGTCCCGGCGCCAGCAGCCGATGAAGTGCAAATCCAGGTCAAGGCCTTTGGCCTGAACCGCGCCGAAGTGATGTTCCGCAACCACGCCTACCTGCAAGAAGCCGAATTCCCCAGCCGCCTGGGCTATGAAGCGGCGGGCGTGGTGAGCGCCGTCGGCGCCGACGTCCGCGACTTCCAGGTGGGCGATGCCGTCAGCGTCATCCCGCCGCTCGATATCGCCCGCTGGGGCACCTACGGCGAAGTGGCCAACGTGCCCGCCTACCTCACCGTCAAACACCCGCAAAACCTCAGCTTCGTCCAAGCCGCCGCGTCGTGGATGCAATACGTCACCGCCTGGGGCGCCCTGGTGGAGCAGGCCAAACTGACCCAAGGCGACTTCGTATTGGTCACCGCCGCCTCCAGCAGCGTCGGCCTCGCCGCCTTCCAGATCGCCCGCAGCGTCGGCGCCACCGCCATCGCCGTGACCCGCACCCGCGCGAAAAAACAGGCGTTGCTGGAAGCCGGCGCCGCGCACGTAATCGTCAGCGATGAAGAAGACCTGGTGGAACGCGTGATGGCACTCACCAACGGCCAAGGCGCCCGCGTGGTGTTCGACCCGATTGGCGGGCCGGGCTTCGAGGCACTCACCCAGAGCATGGCCCAGGGCGGGATATTGCTGGAGTACGGCGCGCTGAGTTCGGAGCCGACGCCGTTTCCGTTGTTTACGGTGTTGGGCAAATGTTTGACGCTGAAGGGGTACTTGTACGCGGAGATCGTGGCGGACCCGGCCGCGTTGGCGCGGGCCAAAGCGTTTATTGTGGATGGGCTGGCTTCGGGGGCGTTGGCGCCGGTGATTGCCAAGACGTTTGGGTTGGATGAGGTGCAGGAGGCGCATCGGTTTTTGGAGGCGAATCAGCAAATCGGCAAGATAGTGGTGACGGTTTAGGTTTTTGCGGTTAGCTGGGTTGCCAGCCGTGCCACTGTGAGTGGCACGGTTGTTTTTACAGCGTGTATAGAACGTAACGGAGCCCCATCCACATAAATATTTGAAGCCAAAAAAGCTCCGGCCATATCACCCAGCGCTTGAGGGAGAGCGGAACTGACGCAACCTCCTTTTCGCTCACATCGCCTAACCGGATATAACTTTTTTGAAACGTCAAAAAGCAGGAAATCTGCCCCATGCGCAGTGCTTTATCCATCGGCCGATTGCCCGGCCAACGTTGCTTGTTCAGTTGAACAATTTCATTGTCCTCAAAATACTTCTCCAGCATTTCAAGCTTGAAATAGTGCGTGTACAGCAGCAACGCCACACCAATGAGCGACTCAACGCCCACAAGCCACGTGATGAACCTGTAGCCGGCTAAATCCATAGATCAACACCTAAATACAGTTCTTCGCCAACAACACCCAAACCTTTCCCGGCCGAATAACCTGACAACTGCATGAGCCTCATCTGTCAGACCTTCCTGCCTGTGCTTGATGGTGGCTGTGCGCAGGCCCCACCGCGCCTTAGGCTCCACCGGCCTTCACAGTTTGTACAAGACGTAGTGAAGCCCCATGCACATAAACATCTGGTACAAAAAGTAATACGGCCACGTCGCCCAACGCTTGAGGGAGAGTGGAACGGAGGCAACCTCCGCTTCGGTCACATCCCCTAAGCGGATATAGCGTTTGGAAAGCGACAGAAAGTTAGAAATCTGCCCCATACGGAACGCTCTATGCATCGGCAATTTGCTGGGCCAACGTACTTTGTTGAGCTGGACGATTTCGTTGCCTTCAAAGTACTTTTCCAGCTCTGGAAGCTTCACGTAATCCGCGTACAGCACCAATGGGATCGCAATCAGAAACTCAACACCAATGAGCAATATGATGAGTTTTTCGCCTGTCAGATCCATAAGTCGACACCCATGTACAGCACGGTTGCGAACGTTGTTATTAAAACTCGTATAGAACGTACCGAATGCCCACCCACACAAAGGCCTGGATCACAAAATAATCCGGCCAAGTCGCCCAGCGCTTTAGGGATAGCGGAACGGAGGCGATCTCTTCTGCGCTGACATCGCCTAACCGGATATAACTTTTTGGAAAAGTCAGGAACAGCGAAATGGGCCCCATCCGCATCGCCCTATCCATGGGCCGATTGCCCGACCAAACACGATTATTGTGTTGAACCACTTCATTGTTCTCGAAATACTTTTGCAGCTTTTCAAGCTTGAAGTAATGCGAATACAGCAGCAGCGCACAGCCGATGATGATCTCGACGCAGACGAGGATGGTGATGAATCGGTAGCCCGCTATATCCATAAATCATCACCCACATACAACGCGTCGCCGAAATCTGCGCCAAAGCCGCCGATTACCTTCCCTCCCGAATATCCGCCGGCTGCACCACCTATTACTCCGCAAGTCAGTGCCCCAGCCCCTCGGGTAGCAATGCCCAAAAAGAGGCGACACAACGCTGGCCCAACCCGACCGCCGATCGCGCCACCGGCAGCTGCGCCGGCAACTCCAGCGGTTAATCTGCCCCCTTCCACAAACTGCGCCTTGCGACACTGCTCCTCCCGCCCCAACGTACACGCCTCCTTCACCTCCAACCCCGCCACCGTCATATCCAACGCCAACCCGATATACGTCCCCTTGCGCAAATGCCGCGCCACGCCCGCCATACGCTCAAGACGCTCCACATAACCCCTGATCTCCCCTTTATCCAAAAAGCGCTTGGTAGAGATCCCCAAAATCCACTTCAACGAACTACCACCGCGCAACCCCGTGCCCAACCGCGCCGCGCCCTGAAGCTGGTTATTCAACTGTTTCAACAACCCTTCGCGCTGCCGAAAAAACGTCTCCCGGTCCACCCCGCCACTTTTGTACCGCGCATAAGCCTGCTGAATCTGCTCCATGGTGTGGCGCACATCCTTCAGGTGCGTACTCCAGGCCGACGCCGCACTGCCGATGCCCAACGAGGTGTAACCCAATACGCTTTGCAGCAAATCGTATTCACCGGCGGTGATCTCCACCACGTACGGGTCAAGCTCCAGCGCACGACTGATCCTTTGCGCCTCCTGCATCATCCAAGCCTCTTCGGCGGTGCTTTCCAGGGTTGTATTGCTCGGCACGATGATCATGTGGCCAGCGTCGACAAAAAGCCGGGGCAAGTGCGCGTTCAGCGCATCGAACTTGCGCACGGCCATCGGCGATGCCCCGCTGAGGTACCTGGCCTTGAGGCTCGCGTGGTCACTGAGTCGCGGGTTGATATGGGTCTTTAACATGGCGCAATTCCAACCTCGAAATAACGAAGAGGTCGGAATATAAAAGCGGCGTTTTCTGATTGGACGGGGATTGGGAAGCGGGATTGAAATTCAGAAAGGGGCTACAGGAAACCCGATCAATACCTACAGCAATGGCGCAAAAACTCAGCCGCTGCGCCACGCATTTGCGCAGTTGAAGCCAGGATAAGTCCCAAAGCCATCCGGCACCTTGCTCCGTTGCCTACGCCTGCGTCAGAATCCGCCGGCTTGTGTGCTGGGGTGGTCGAATCTAAGGTTGCGCGGTCGCTGAATTTCTCGGTGATCGGGTTTAGTAGCCCACGGTTCAACCTAACAATTGCACGAGTTTCATCTGTCAGGCGTTCCCGTCTGAGCTTGATGGTGGCTGTGCGCAGGGCGCCCTCGGGCGCGCCGGTTTTGTTAGGTTCCACCGGTCTACTAACCTGCGTACAGCTGCCTCCCTTTTGTTTAGTAGCGATGGGGTGGTGGCATCAGGTAAGGAACTTAACGATGGTTAACGATTCAACCATGCTCTTCACCGTCGCTCCTGACGCCAGCTCTGCGTTTTTCTACGCTCTTAGAATATACCCCTCACACAAAACCATATAGCAAAGCACTACCCCCACAAAAAACAAAATCACAAGTTTATATTGTAAATCCGTAAGCTCTAGCCATTTCAAACACCCAAAGAGGAAAGACACCCTTAGTTTTTTCTCGGTAAAAACCTGACATCTCCTGAAACTTCTTGGGTACTGCATCATCGCCATGCAAACGCCGAAAAATCTCAATCAAAATAAACGCTTTTTCATTATCAGCTCGCTGCTGAGTACTATTCAACAAAGAAAAACAATTGAGCGCAACCAAAATTAATTCCAAGTCTTCGCACAGGCATGCCAACAACCAAGCCCGTCGAAACTCAACACTTCTCCGCTCGTTAACATTTATAATTACAGGCAATTCACGCTCTATCTCCTCTGCTATATATTGACCAGAAATCAACCACTTCCAAAGCAATATCTCTATCTTGCATTTTTCTAGCTCAGGCAGGTAGTATCCCGGGTTAATTTCAACTAGATCACCAAGCACTAACACAGCATTTTGCGTAGCGGCAAGTGCGTCATTGATCTTGCCGCAATTAGCTAGGCCATGTGAATACCCTATGAGAGAGAATGCCAGCTCCGTCTTATACTTCAAAGGAGTCAAATCAAAAAAACTACGACAAACTGATAAAGACGTCTCATACTCAGTCAAGGCATCGTCGAATCGGCCTGCATCGTATAAACGATCCGCATACCCCCTGAGCCCTCTCGCAATGTTAGCCTCGAACCTGTTAGGCTTCACCTTAGCTAAGTCTCGATAAATATTTAATGCCTGCTCACACGAACTAAGAGCCTCTGAAATATTTCCCTGAATCGATAAGTATTCAGAATAGTTATATAGAGCTATTGCATACTTCGACTGAAACCGATTAGGATTAGTTGCCGCCAACTCTCTAGAGATATCCATATTTCTTCTAGCTATCGCAGAAGCCTCTTCAGTTCGACCTTCCGCATCTAAGTAATTCGCATAATTATTTAGGGCTGATGTCATGCTCTCTCTCACACCGCTGGAAGAATCTGGCACCAAGCCATCATAAATATCCAAAGATTCTTTTACAGCAATAACCGCTTCATCCGTGCGCCCTAAACCATCTAGAAAATTTGCATAACTGTTTATAGTTGAGGCAAGTTCGAGATTGTAAGAATCAGCTTCCTCTTTATTCAAGCTTCTGTATATGTCAATAGATTCAAGAACAACACTCAGGGCTTCGTCACTCTCCCCTAGCTCATCGAGTCGATTTGCGTAAGTCAGCAAAGAACCGGCAAAGCAGGACTTAAAAAAGGAAGTCTTAGAATTCTTAAATTGTCGATACACCTCAACGGACTGGCGAGCATAAATCAAAGCCTCATCGCTTTTTCCATCACGAATAAGGGCAACAGCCAAATTATTCAGCGCCCTCCCATAACCAACAACATCCTCTTCTTTATTTCTTTTTTTTGCGTGCTCTGCTTTTTTCTCTGTAATAGTCTTCGAAACAAGCACATCCAAGGTGGTCAACTGCAGAACCTCATGATGCAGTCGTTTCTCCAAAATCCCCGCTGCCTGTAGCTTCTGAGGCTTTGATAATTTCTCATATGCACTTTGAAATATTTCAGGCAAGGGACTAGGAGTCTCAATGCAAACAGCGATAACCTCATCAATACAAAGAACAAATCGCCTTATGAGTGCACCTTCTACCAACGCAAATAAATCTGCGCGATTTCGTAACAACCGAGCAAGAACGGTAAAACTTGATCTACGCAATCGCTTCTCGCCACTAATAACTATATCAATAATTTGCGCACCATCGCGCGCCAGCAGACTTTGAGCAACTAAAGCCTCACCAATCAGGTCAGGACGCAGCCCTTGAAGCCCTTGTCGATCAGGGTAAAGTGAGGATAACGAGGTAAAGACTCTACGAAGCTGAGACTTATTTTCTCCAGCAGCGACCCACGCCTTTTCAATACTACGTTCAGTGGCAATACCATTCGAAAAAGTTGCGAGAGTCATTAAGAGAGCTGCCTGCCTTTCATACTCAACGCTGTCCCCCCTAACTAACGAAAGAGCCTTCCCCCAGTAACGCTTCTCATGATTTACAACCGCTCGCTGAAGAGACTCTGCCGAACGAGGTCGCTCTCCACGTAGCGCCATCAATGCTGCCATTTGTATATATAGTGGCCGAGCGAAGTGCGCATCCTCCATATTCGGCAAATGCTGATCTTTGACTCCGGCAGTGATATCAGCAAAAATCTTCAAAGCTGTTGAATAAGCTTGCTGCCGCTCAAGCTCGCTATCATGGAGTTGAGGTAGCAAGAACGGGCCACTACTAGCATCTCCTTCCAGTAATGCCTCACAAACTGCGTCCTTCGCTGGTAGTGCAGTCCACCACTCACCACCATCGCGAGCTAATAGCAATATTCGTACGTTCTTTTCCACCGGCTTTTTTAGTAGGGCTGTGATTATTGACAACAAAACAGATTGACGAGTTTCGGCATAGTCAATAACTACACAACAAGGCCGACTGGAATTAATCAGTTGCTGAACAAATTTTTCACTTTGTTCAACTCCGCACTCACTAGTAAGGAATCCTGCACTCCAGCCTTGCCTTGTAAGTTTTAGACACATCTCTAATGCCAGCCTGGTTTTCCCAACGCCACCTGCGCCAGTCAATAAACGGACTGCTATTGGATAATCAGACTCAACCCACTCTATTTGAGACGCTAAGAAAGGTTCCCGCTTAGAATCGAATGGTATTATTGCCTCTTCAGCCCGAAGGAGTTGGCTAATACTCAGTCCAGCTGTCGCACTCCATCGCGGACGAGGCAACTCAAGAAAACCAATTACTGAGACTTCAGAGACCAAGGAAACGTCTTCCGAGATCGCACTAATTTCCGATAAATGCTCACCAACCTCCCAGCCTAAGAAACCAACTATCTGCTTAGCACAATCCGCCCATGTATACTCGCTAATAAGTGCCTCTCGTAACCGAGCGGCTTTTTGGCGAGCAATTTGCGGCTCCTTGGCAATATTAATCAGAGCTTGCGCCAGTTCATTAACATCTTTGGGCAAAAAATATGGATCGGTACTACTGCCTGCTATATCAATCGGTGTGACACAAGATATATAGAGCCCATCATTGAAGCTTTTCAGAAATCGATACACACCACTTTTTTTACTAACAATTAACGGCACTCCAGCTGCAATTGCCTCCCAGGCAACTAAACCAAACCCTTCATGCCAAGATGGCATCATTGCAACACTCGCACTTCTTAGATCGTTAAACAACTCATCTCGATCGGTTGTAAAAGGCAGTGCTTGCAAATTAAACGCTCGACCAGAATACTGCTCAGCGAACAACTTAAGCTCTTTCTCTGCATCAATATTTATTTCAGCATGAGAGTTCTCAAAATCCACTCCTCGGAGAATAAGCATAGGCTCGTTTTCTCCTCTCAAAAAACTTGGCAGGCCAGGATTTTCATCGGACTGTCGAATTGAATCTGCGAAAGAGGCTACGCCTAAATAAGCTTGTTTTATTCGACTAGCATCTTCACTTAACCGACCACTGAGAAACCCTTTAAATACTTTAGGCACCCCCTTGACAAGAATGTCAGGCAATCCAGGTATTAGTGTAAAAATATTTTGGTCGCTTCGCATGTCAGACAATGAGTCACTCAACAAAGGCCCAACTGCCATTGCCAGATCGGCACATTCAAACAGTTGAGATTGCTCATTTTCTTTTGCTTTAGCCGTTTTGCTATTTTCAGCAAACGATTCGTAACGACTATAACTCATATGATGAATCAGCGCAGATCGCCCCCCACGCTTTTTTGCCGCTGCAACTGCGATAGCTCCGGTAATTCGATCATGCCCCAACCATACCGCGCCATCACAATTAAAATTAAGTTCTAACCCTTGAATTTTATGCCAGGCAACGCTTTCCAAATCTGATGAAAACTCTTTTTGATCCGAGCGATCGAGAGAAACTAAATACACCTGTTCATTCAACGCACTCTCGCGATCGTATTCATCGGCACTTAGCACTACACAAATGGTAGTTGCTTGCTCATAACAAGCAGCAGCAAACGCACCAATCAAATCCATATTGAAGCTATTTATACCGCCAAATTTTGTACCCCATCGCGTAGCGAACGCGATAAGCGTTTTAGCGCCCGCCCTGACTGTAGGTGGATAACTCACCGCGTCCATAAAAACCTCCTTCCCTACAAAAATCTTACGTTCCAAGGCCGCAGAACAACACCTTAACATCGTGTGTGCATGTGGAAAGGCCCGACTCGCACAAATTCAACATATCCGAATTCAGCAGTACTACAAGCATTTCATACTAAAGAAAACTCCTCCCCCATAGCTTGAATGCATAATGGACTAGCGCCCCAACTGGTCACCCGCCAGACTTAGAACGAATCAGTGAATTTTTCTCATTTCCAGATCAGCAGCAAAACATGCTATTTTTATCGTTACAACCTCAGAAAACACGATAGTGCAAATTGCTTTTTTTGAATTCCATATTTTCATCACTCAAAGACGAGAGCCGCCTCTTGCTTCTTATCGCGACAAACTGCACACTAAAAACTCCCGCAATGCTCGCACGAAACTCCTTCAGAGCAGAGGCGCCTCTCTATATTTTCATCATTAAAGATGGGTACCCAGATTAAACTTCATAGAGGACTCTCCCAAAATCGCACTGATCTGTGAGCATTAAATAACGAAAATCAAACATATAAACTGCAGCTATATCTAGCATCAAAAATTTATTGAATAAAACAATTAAAAGATAGGCCAAACACTTTACCCCTAGAGACATCTCTAGAGACTCACGAAACTTTATCTGCGTTAAAGGAACACCCTCCTGGATATTCTGGGCCAACCTTAGGCGCTCAAGCATTCTGACACCTTCTTCCCTGGACAATTGAATTAGCCATTATTGCGCCATCACTTTTACCACAGAACATCTCACTGATGAAGACGCAGCATCAATAACTAAGCCATGGGTTACACCACTTGACTCATCCCGCAGATCGTGGAACACCTCGATTAATAAGAAGTTTTCAACTACCTCCCCAACAACTCCCTAACCCTCCC
>NZ_JAFLWU010000044.1:0-33955 GCF_017316265.1 Pseudomonas sp. Marseille-Q1929 | reverse complement strand
AGATCCATAGGTTTCAGCTCTCTCCAGGGCATGGTCAGATCCTCGCGAAATCGACCCTGCCAGTTAAAAACTGTTACCTATGTGCGTGAACTGATTTGTAACCCATGTGGGTGAGTCATACCGGCGAGGACCTTTTGCTTACTTTTGGGTCCTTCCAAAAGTGAGCCGCTGTAAGAGCGGAACCGTCAGTGGCCGTGACCGCAGCAATGGATATGTACTCCGACCCAAAAGCTCCGGCGCCACGCACATAGTCATCGCAGCGATGCGGCGACCCGACAAGCCAGCTCCCACCTCAGAGCGGTGTGCAACCAACAAAACTCAACCGCCTAACAGGCCGTCTTCGCGAGCAAGCCCGCTCCCACAGTAGAGCCGGTTTACACCCGGTAAAAATCGCCCGACTGCCAGGCCGTCACGGGAGCAAGCTCCCTCGCCATAGGTCCAGCAGCCCACGCGCGCTCCAAGCTTACTGCCCTCCGTACCTCCCAATAGGGTTGCGGTCGTTCATTGATAAATGCGTAGGGTCCTTGCATCGCGTGCACCTCCAAGACTGTGGCGCACGACTATAGGAAGGCACTGCAGAGAGGGTGAGACAGTGTCCGGGGCGCAACTCATATTTCGGAATCGAACTACAAATGAGTAGGCAATCGCCTACATGAACGAGCCACTGATTAACGCTGTCAGCAGATAACACCGATAAGCAGCACCAGCACCACAGCCCATCCCAACAGCATCAGGCGCCACCGCCAGGGCGCATGCCGCAGCTCCATAAACCCGTCCGCAATCAGCCACGCCTTGGAGGCCGCCAACAGCAGCACCACCAACCACAACCCCGCCGCACCCGCGAGCACCGTTCCAATACTCAGCGACACCAGCACCGCCCAACACACCAGCAACCCCTGCGACGCACTCATCTGCCTTTCATCCCATCACGTAAACCACCGGAAACAACACCACCCACACCAGGTCCACCATGTGCCAGTACAACACTCCCGACTCCACCCCGCTCACTGCCACCCTTCCCCGCCAGCAGGCCACGGCCAGCCAGCCGAGGATCAGCATGCCCAGCAGCACATGCAAAAAATGAAACCCCGTGAGCATCCAATACAAGGTAAAGAACCGGCTGTACTCCAAGCCCAGCCCAACACCTGCCAGGTGGGCGTATTCGCCGAGCTTGATCGCCACGTACACCAGCGCTACCAGCAGGGCCGCCACCAACAAGGCGGCACCGCGCCGCGATTGCTGCACACGCACCTGCTGCAACCCCAGCGCGGCAAACAAGCCGGCGGTCAGCAGGCTCACGGTCATCGCCAGCCCGGTGGAGCTGTCCAGTTGGCTGCGGCCCGTGGCAAACCCTTCAGGTTCAAGGCGCTGCGTCACGGCAAATGCGAGAATCAAAATCGCAAACACCGTCAGCTCGGCAAGGATGAAAAACCACATCGCCAAGTCACCCGGCAGGCGGCGCGGTTCACGCAAAGTGCACATCCACCACGTCCATCAGTGCCGCGACGGTTTGCGGGTCGTCGCTCAGGGCCTGGGCCAGGCAGGCCAGGCAGGCTTCGCGCGGCGGCATGCCGGCGGCGATCAGGCGGGCGGTGAAGATCAGCAGGCGCGTGGAGGCGACTTCCTCCAGGTCGTGTTGATCGAGACGGCGCAACGCCTGGCCCAGGCGCACCACTTCAGCCGCCAGCGCACTATCCACCTGGGCCTCCTGGGCGACGATGCGCGCTTCGTCCGCAGCCGCCGGATAGTCGAAGCGCATGGCCACGAAGCGCTGGCGGGTGCTGGGTTTCATGCCCTTGAGCAGGTTCTGGTAACCGGGGTTATACGACACCACCAGCATGAACGACGGTGGCGCCTTGACCACTTCCCCCGTGCGTTCCAGGTACAACTCGCGGCGGTCGTCGGCCACCGGGTGCAGGACCACAGTGGTGTCCTGGCGCGCCTCGACCACTTCGTCGAGGTAGCAGATGCCGCCTTCGCGCACCGCGCGGGTCAGCGGGCCGTCTTGCCACCAGGTGCCCTGCGCACCGATCAAGTGGCGGCCAACCAGGTCGGCGGCGCTGAGGTCGTCGTGACAGGCCACGGTGTACAGCGGCAACTGCAGGCGGTGCGCCATATGCTGCACAAAGCGGGTCTTGCCGCAGCCCGTGGGGCCCTTGATCAGCACCGGCATGCGGTGGCGCCAGGCATGTTCGAACAGCAGGCATTCATTGTCGACGGGTTGATAGAACGGCTCGGTCATCACACACATCCAAAGCAGGTTTACGGCCACGCTAAGGGCGCCTGCGACAACCTGGCAAGCGCTACCCAAGGCAAACTTGATCGCCGTCAAGCGAGCATTCCAACACCTCGCCATAGTCTGGCCGGGCACTAAGAACCTGCGCCCCGCACCCCGTTGCGCGGCACCGCAAAGGTCTCGCCTGAGGAGTAAATGGAATGCTGACTCGCCACAGAAAAACCTTCACCCTGAGCCTCGCCAGCCTGAGCTGCGCGCTGGCCCTCGCCCTGCCCTTGAGCGCCCATGGCGCGGCCACGCCTGCCGTGGTCAAAACCGCCGGTGCGCCGGACATCAGCCAGGCCGACTTCGACGCCTCCAAGCAGATTTACTTCGAACGCTGCGCCGGCTGTCACGGCGTGCTGCGCAAGGGCGCCACCGGCAAACCGCTGACCCCGGACATCACCCAATCCCGTGGCCAGGCCTATCTCGAAGCGCTGATCACCTACGGTTCACCCGCCGGCATGCCGAACTGGGGTACCTCCAATGCGCTGACCAAAAGCCAGATCAGCAGCATGGCCACCTTCATCCAGCACACCGCGCCCACCCCGCCGGAATGGGGCATGGCCGAGACGCTCAAGACCTGGAAAGTGCTGGTCAAGCCTGAAGACAGGCCCCGGCGCCAGCTGAATAAACTCAACCTGGAAAACCTGTTCTCCGTGACCCTGCGCGACGACGGCAAGATCGCCCTGATCGATGGCGACACCAAGCAGATCGTCAAGCTGATCGACACCGGCTACGCCGTGCACATCTCGCGGATTTCCGCCTCCGGCCGCTACCTGCTGGTGATCGGCCGCGATGCCAAGATCGACATGATCGACCTGTGGCCCGCCGAGCCGACCAAGGTCGCCGAGATCAAGGTCGGCATCGAAGCGCGTTCGGTGGAGACCTCCAAGTTCAAGGGCTTCGAGGACAAATACACCATCGCCGGCTCCTACTGGCCGCCGCAGTTCACGATCATGGACGGCGAAACCCTGGAGCCCAAGCAGATCGTCTCGACCCGCGGCATGACCGTGGACAAGCAGGAGTACCACCCCGAACCGCGCGTGGCGGCGATCATCGCGTCCCACGAATGGCCGGAGTTCATCGTCAACGTCAAGGAAACCGGCAAGGTCATGCTGGTCAATTACCAGGACATCAAGAACCTCACCATCACCACCATCGACGCCGCGCCGTTCCTGCATGACGGCGGTTGGGACAGCACCCATCGCTACTTCCTCACGGCGGCCAACAACTCGAACAAGATCGCGGTGATCGACTCCAGGCAGCGCACCCTCACCGCCCTGGTGGACGTCGGCAAGACCCCACATCCCGGGCGTGGCGCCAACTTCGTGCACCCGCAATACGGGCCGGTGTGGGCCACCAGCCACCTGGGCGATGGCGGCATCTCGGTGATCGGCACCGACCCGATCAAGCACGCGCAATACGCCTGGAAACAGGTGGCATCCCTCAGCGGCCAAGGTGGCGGCTCGCTGTTCATCAAGACCCACCCCAACTCCCATCACCTCTACGTCGATACCACCCTCAACCCCGACACCAAGCTCAGCCAGTCGGTGGCGGTATTCGACATCAACCACCTCGACAAGGGCTACAGCGTGCTGCCGATCGCCGAATACTCAGGCATCAAGCAAGGCGCACTGCGTGTGGTGCAACCGGAATACAACAAAGCCGGTGACGAGGTGTGGTTCTCGGTGTGGAACGGCCAGACCGAGGAGTCGGCGCTGGTGGTGATCGACGACAAGACGCTCAAGCTCAAGCAGGTGATCAAGGACAAGCGCCTGATCACACCGACCGGCAAGTTCAACGTGTTCAACACCCAACACGACATTTATTGAGCTTGATCAACAAGGGAATCCGCCATGAAAAATATGCTCCTCGCACTGCTCGCCAGTGCCGCTTTTATCGGTTTGCAACCGGCCCTCGCGGGGGACGGCCCGGCGCTGTTCAAGAGCAAACCTTGCGCGGCCTGCCACAGCATCGACAGCAAAGTGGTCGGGCCGTCGCTCAAGGAGGTCGCCGCCAAGAACGCGGCGGTGAAAGACGCGGCCACCACCCTCGCCAGCCATATCCAGAACGGCACCCAGGGCAACTGGGGGCCGATCCCAATGCCGCCGAACCCGGTGACGGATGACGAAGCGAAGACGTTGGCCACCTGGATCCTGACCTTGAAATGACCCCAAGGAGCACGCCATGCAAGTTTCGATGATCGCTACGGCCGTGGCGCTGCTCCTACTCATTCCCGCGCCCGCTAACGCGGCAGTGGATGCCCGACGCCTGGAGCATCTGCTGACCCAGGACTGCGGCGCCTGCCACGGCCTGTACCTGACCGGCGGCCTTGGCCCGCCACTGACGCCCCAGGCCCTGGCCGGGCAAAGCCGCGACAGCCTGATCGCCACCGTGACCCATGGCCGCCCGACCCGTGCGATGCCTGGCTGGGCGCCGCTGCTCAACGCCAGTGAGATCGCCTGGCTGGTCGACCGTCTCTTGCAAGGAAGCCTCGCGCCATGATCCGTCCCCTGTGTTTATCCGTGTGCCTGTTGCTCGGCGCCTGCACCCAGCCGACGTTGCGCGGCACCGGCGACCTGGGCGTGGTCATCGAACGCGCCAGCGCCAGTGTGCAAATCATTGAAACCAGCGGCATGACCGCCCTGGCACGCCTCAATGGCCTGGGCGACCTGTCCCACGCCTCGGTGGTGTTTTCCCGCGACCAGCGCTACGCCTATGTGTTCGGCCGCGACGGCGGGCTGACCAAGGTTGACCTGCTGGGCCAGCGCATTGAAAAACGCATCATCCAGGGCGGCAACAGCATTGGCGGCGCGATCAGCCAGGATGGGCGCCTGATTGCCGTGTCCAATTACCTGCCCGGCGGGGTCAAGGTGTTTGATGCCGCCACCCTGGCCCTGGTCGCCGACATCCCCGCCACCGCGCTGCCCGACGGCAAACGCTCGCGGGTGGTGGGCCTGGTGGACGCGCCCGGCCAGCGCTTCGTGTTCAGCCTGTTCGACACGGGCGAGATCTGGAGCGCGGACTTCAGTCACGGCTCCCCGCCCACCATCACCCGCTACAACGACATCGGCGAGCAACCCTACGACGCCCTGATCACCGCCGATGGCCGCTACTACATGGCCGGGCTGTTCGGTGAGGACGGCATGGCCCAACTCGACCTGTGGCACCCGGAACAAGGCGTCAAGCGCGTGCTGGCCGACTACGGTCGCGGCCAGGCCAAGCTGCCGGTGTACAAGATGCCCCACCTCGAAGGCTGGGCCGTGGCCGATCACCAGGCCTTCGTGCCCGCCGTGGGCCGCCACCAAGTCCTGGTGATGGACGCGCGCAGCTGGCAGCAGACCGCGGCCATCGCCGTGGCCGGCCAGCCGATCTTCGTTACCGCGCGGCCGGATGGGCGCCAGCTGTGGGTCAACTTCGCCTACCCGGACAACGATCGCGTGCAGGTACTCGACACGCAAACCCACCAGATCGTCGCCGACCTGCGCCCCGGTCCCGGCGTGCTGCACATGGAGTTCACCGGGCGTGGCGAGCAGCTGTGGCTGTCGGTGCGCGACGGTGAGCAGGTGCAGGTCTGGGACCCGTATCGCCTGACGTTGCTCAAGACCTTGCCGGCCTTGAGCCCCAGTGGAATTTTCTTCAGCAGCCGCGCGCAAAAAATGGGGTATTGAGATGGACCTTGACCTGCTCAGCCAGCAATTGATCGAACGCTACCAACACGGCATGCCGCTGTGCGCCGAGCCCTATCGGGAAATGGCCCAGGTGCTGGGCTGCCGCGAAACCGAGGTGATGGCCTGCCTGCAACGCCTGGAACTGGCCGGCGCACTCTCGCGCATCGGCCCGGTGTTCGAGCACACTCGCGCCGGCGCCAGCACCCTCGCCGCCCTGGCGGTGCCGCTCGAACGCCTGGAACAGGTGGCCCAAAGGGTCAGCCAGTACCCGGAGGTCAATCACAACTATGCCCGCGAGCACCATTACAACCTGTGGTTCGTGCTCACCGGGCCGCACCGCCAGCACTTGGAGCAGATCCTGGGCGAGCTGGAGAAAGACACCGGCCTGCGTCCCCTGGATTTGCCGATGCTTACCGCCTACCGCATCGACCTCGGGTTCTCCCTGGGAGCCCATCCGTGATCACGCCCCTGAACCACGAACAAATGCTCGACCTGCGCCAGTGCCTGGAGCGGGGCTTGCCGGTGGTCGCGCGGCCCTACGACGACCTCGCCGAGCGCATCGGCGCCCATCACGACCAGGTGCTGCAGCAGATGCAGCAATGGCAGGAGCAAGGCCTGTTCCGGCGTGTCGGCCTGGTCCTCAACCACCGCGCCCTGGGCTTTGTCGCCAACGCCATGCTGGTGCTCGACGTGCCGGATGCGCTGGTGGATGAAGTGGGCACGCGCCTGGGCCGCGCGCCGCGCATCAACCTGTGTTACCAGCGCCCGCGCCGCCTGCCACTGTGGCGCTACAACCTGTTCTGCATGGTGCATGGCCGTGAGCGCGATGAAGTCACCGCGCATATCCACGCGGTGCTGGAACAGCAACAGTTGAGTGACCTGCCCCACCACCTGCTGTTCAGTACCCGTGCCTACAAACAATGCGGCGGGCGTTTTGCGCCGCCACCGTCCCAGGTATGGGCCCATGGATGACCTCGACCGCCGCCTGATCAACCGCCTGCAACATGGCCTGCCGCTGGTGCGCCAACCCTGGCAGCAACTGGCGCAGGAGTTGGCGAGCCGCCCTTGCGAACTACTCGACCGCCTGCATGATTTGCTTGAAGACGGCGTATTGACCCGATTCGGCCCGATGTTTGACATCGAGCGGCTCGGCGGCGCCTTTACCCTCGCTGCCCTGGCCGTACCCGAAGCGCGCTTCGAGACAGTGGCGGCGCAACTCAATGAGCTGCCGCAAGTGGCCCACAACTACCGCCGCGAGCACCACTGGAACATGTGGTTCGTGCTGGCCTGCGCCAGCGCCCCGGAGCTGGCACAGGCCCTGTCCCGCATC
Organism: Pseudomonas sp. Marseille-Q1929; assembly: GCF_017316265.1. Lineage (NCBI taxonomy): Bacteria > Pseudomonadati > Pseudomonadota > Gammaproteobacteria > Pseudomonadales > Pseudomonadaceae > Pseudomonas > Pseudomonas sp. Marseille-Q1929. The sequence goes on along the minus strand of NZ_JAFLWU010000044.1, from coordinate 26,676 downwards.
GAAGCCCTGACGGGGCTGGCGGTGCTCAACCTGCCGAAGGAGCACACCTACCATGTCGGTCTGTATTTCCCGGTCTGACAACGCCCTGGCCCTGCGCCTGATCGCCCTGACCCAAAGCGGCCTGCCGCTGGTGGACGATCCCTGGGCGTGGCTCGCCGAGCAATTGAGCATCAGCGTCGAATCGACCCTGGACCTGCTCAAGCGCCTGCAAGCCGAAGGTGCGATCCGCCGCATCGCCGCGGTGCCCAATCATTACCGCCTCGGTTATCGGCACAACGGCATGACCGTGTGGGACGTGGCCGATGCGCAGATGCCGCGCCTGGGCGAACTGCTGGGCGCGCAGCCCTTCGTCAGCCATTGCTACCGCCGCCCACGCCGCCCGGATTGGCCATACAACCTGTTCGCCATGGTGCATGGGCGCAGCCGCGAAGAAATCGACAGCTACCGCGAACACCTGCGCTACCTGCTGGGCGATGCCTGCCGTGCCGACGAGATGCTGGTGAGCAGCCGCATCCTGAAAAAAACCGGCCTGCGCCTGCCCCCCTCGCACTAAGGAGCCCCCATGCTGCGGATCAGTCAGTACTTGCGCACAGTGGCCGGCCAATGCCCGCCACCCCGCACCTCGATGCCGGGCAGTGAGCGCCCGCCGGTGGTGATCTGGAACCTGTTGCGCCGCTGCAACCTCACCTGCAAACACTGTTACGCCACCAGCGCCGACAGCGTGTTTCGCGATGAGTTGGACACCGCCACGGCGCTGCGAGTGATCGACGACCTGCACGCCGCCGGGGTGCGCGTGTTGATCTTGTCCGGCGGCGAACCGTTGCTGCGCGAGGACCTCTTCCAGCTCAGCGCCTACGCTCGGCAAAAAGGCTTTTTCGTCGCGCTGTCGACCAACGGCACGCTGATCGACGAGCAGAACATCCAGCAGATCGCCGACGCCCGCTACGACTACGTGGGCATCAGCATCGATGGGCTGGAGGCAACCCACGATGCGTTCCGGCAAATGCACGGCAGTTTCCGGCGCTCGCTGCACGCCATCCGCCTGTGCCGCGAAGCCGGGATTCGCGTGGGCTTGCGCACCACGCTGACCCAGGCCAACCATGCGCAGTTGCCGCAACTGCTGGCGCTGATGCGCAGCTACGACGTGCAGAAGTTCTACCTGTCGCACCTCAACTACAGCGGACGCGGCAAGCGCAGTCGCCTGCTGGACGCCCATCGCCAGATGGGTCGCGAGGCCATGACGCTGATTTTCCAGCAGGCCTGGCAGGACATCGAACACGGCGTGGCCAGCGACTTTGTCAGCGGCAACAACGACGCCGACGCCATCCTGTTGCTGCAATGGGTGCACCGCCACCTGCCCGAGCACTACCCGCAGCTGGAACACCTGCTGCATGGCTGGGGCGGCAATGCGTCGGGCTGCGGCATCGCCAATATCGACAACACCGGCGAAGTGCACCCGGACACCTACTGGTGGCAACACTCGGTGGGCAACGTGCGCAACAACACCTTTCGCCACCTCTGGCTGGACCAACCCGACCCCTTGCTGCTGCGCCTGCGCGAGCACCCTCGGCAGATCGGCGGGCGCTGTACCGAGTGCCGCTGGCTGGCGATCTGCAACGGCAACACGCGGACCCGCGCCTGGGCCGATGGCGACCTCTGGGGCCCGGACCCCGGTTGTTATCTGAGCGACGCCGAGATCGCCCGCCACCCCCTCGACCTGATCCCGTGCGCTACCCGGTGACACAACCGCGGGCGCCTTCCTGATGATGAACCAAGGACGTCTCATGCACCTTCCGACCGCCTTACCCGCCAGTTTGCACAGCCCCTTCCACCCCGGCGAAGTCGCGCTGGTGGGCGCCGGCCCCGGCGACCCACGCCTGCTGACGCTGCGCGCCTGGAGCCTGTTGATGCAGGCCGACGCGGTGGTGTTCGACCGCTTGATCAGCGCCGAACTGCTGAGCCTGATCCCCCTCACCTGCGCGCGTCACTATGTGGGCAAGGCCAGCGGCTACCACAGCCTGCCCCAGGCGCAACTCAACGCACTGCTGGCGGAGTTGGCCGAGCAGGGTCAACGCGTGGTGCGCCTCAAGGGTGGTGACCCGTTCATCTTCGGGCGCGGCGCCGAGGAGCTGGAATACCTGCTCGCGCGCGACATTCCCTGCCAGGTGGTGCCGGGCATCACCGCCGCGTCCGGGTGCAGCGCCTACGCAGGGATCCCGTTGACCCACCGCGACCTGGTCAACTCCTGCCGCTTCGTCACCGGGCATTTGCAACGCGACGGCGCGTTGAAACTGCCGTGGGCCAGCCTCGCCGAGCCCAGCCAGACCCTGGTGTTCTACATGGGCCTGGCGAACCTGGCGCTGATCGCCGAACACCTGGTGGCCGCCGGCTTGCCGGGCGATACGCCAGCGGCGCTGATCAGCAATGGTGCGCGGGCCGACCAGCACGTGGCCCGTGGCACCTTGCGCCAGTTGCCGGCCCTGGCCGCCAGCTGCGAACCCGGCGTGCCGACCCTGACGGTGATTGGCGCGGTGGTAGACCTGTTTGCCGACGCCGCCCTGCACTACCCAGCCAGCCTGTCGACGCCCCGCGCAGCGGTGGCGCCATGAAATGCCTGTGGCTGCTGCCATTGCTGTGGGCCAGCGCCGCCCATGGCACGCCGGCCGAGGACTACCAGCAGTATTGCGAGAGCTGCCATGGCCTCAATCGCATCGGCGCCAGCGGCCCGGCGCTGCTGCCGGAAAGCCTCGGGCGGATCAAGCCACACGAGGTACGAGAGGTCATCGCCCAGGGCCGCGCGGCCAGCCAGATGGCCGCCTTTTCCACGCAACTGAGTGCGGCACGGATCGATGCCCTGGCGGCCTTCCTGCAGCAGCCGCCCGTCACGCCGGTCAGCTGGGCGGCGCAAGACATCCGCAACAGCCACCGCCTGCTGGCCGACCCGGGCCAGTTGCCGACAACCCCGCAACACCACGCCGACCCGCTCAACCTGTTTGTGGTGGTGGAGTCCGGCGACCATCACATCGACATCCTCGACGGTGATCGCTTCACCGTGCTGGACCGTTTCGCCAGCCACTTTGCCGTGCACGGCGGGCCCAAGTTCTCGCCGGATGGACGCTTCGTGTATTTCGCCTCGCGGGACGGTTGGATCAGCCTCTACGACCTGCACAACCTCAAGCTTATCGCCGAGACCCGCGCCGGGCTCAACACCCGCAACCTCGCGGTGAGCAAGGACGGGCGCTGGGTGCTGGTGGGCAACTACCTGCCGGGCAACCTGGTGGTGCTCGATGCGCGCGATTTGTCGCTGGTCAAGACACTGCCCACCGGCTCACGGGTCAGCGCGGTGTATACCGCACCGCCGCGCAACAGTTTTGTCGTGGCGCTCAAGGACGTGAACGAGATGTGGGAGCTGTCCTATGCCGCCCGCAACCCCACCTTCGAACCCCGGCGCATCGCGGCCCGTGACGTGCTCGATGACTTCTCGTTCACCCCGGATTACCGCCAGTTGCTCGCCACGTCACGCAAGGCCGGGGGCGGCCAGGTGATCGACCTGGATTCAGGCGCCGTGGTCACGGACATCCCGCTGGCGGGCATGCCGCACCTGGGCTCCGGCACCTATTGGCGGCGCAACGGCCAGTGGGTGTTCGCCACGCCGAATATCAGCCAAGGGCAAATCAGCGTGCTCGACCCCGCCACCTGGAAACTGATCAAACAGATCCCCACCCTGGGCCCGGGCTTTTTCATGCGCAGCCATGTCAACTCGCGCTATGTGTGGAGCGATGTGTTTTTTGGCCCGGACAACGATGCCATCCACTTGATCGACAAACAGACCCTGGAAATCGCCCACACCCTGCGCCCGGTCCCGGGCAAGACCGCCGCCCATGTGGAATTCACCCGCGATGGGCGCTACGTGCTGCTGAGCATCTGGGCCAGCGACGGCGCACTGATCGTGTACGACAGCCAGACGCTTGAGGAGGTCAAGCGCCTGCCGATGAACAAACCGTCGGGCAAGTACAACGTGGGCAACAAGATTGAGTTTGCCGAAGGTACGTCGCACTGAGGCCCGCTCACCACAACAGGGTGTCGCCCAGGCTGATATGGTCACAGTCACCATGCACCGTGAACTCTTCGTCGCTCCGGGCAAACTGCCCCTGGCCGATATAGTCGTAGCCCGCCGCCGCCAGGCGTTCAAAACTCAGCTGACGCATGTTGCCGCTATGGGCTTGCGTCGGTTGCGCGCGGTACCGCCGAGGTGGACGGGCGTAGTCGAACAGGTGCAATCGATCCGGCTCCAGGGTGATCAGGCTGTCGAGCTTGGACTCAAAGCTGGCCAGGGTCTGCCAGGCGGCGCCGTAGCCCAGGTCGACACTCACTGAACGAAAATCGAAGGTACGCGCCGCATCGATCAACGACTGGATCGGTGCGGGGTTGCGGTAGCACAACGGGGAGGGTTCGACCTCGGCGCCGGCATCGGGCGCGCTGATGCAGACGTGGTTGAAACCCAGCTCGCGCAGCAGGCCGACGCTCGCCCAATCGGTGTGCCGGGGAGCGAGGTCGATGGCGTAGTCGCCGCGGTCGCGCTCGAAGAAATTGAAGCGTGCATGCAGGGTGCCCATCAGCGCCTGCACTTCGGCGACGGCCGCTGCGCCGCGCCACTGGAAATGCGCCACGGGTTGGCGCTGGTCGAGGTGCCGGCCGATCCATTGCGCCTCCTCGGTCAGGCTGCGCCGGCACGCGTCGTTCGCCGTGCCGGCCGGCCAATGCAAGGTCAACGCCAGGGGGCGCTGGCGTTGTCGGCTGCTGCGTAGGGTACGCACCACATCGAGAGAAATGACGCTGCGCATGACGGGCTCCTCCATGGACGGTGAGCCATTGTCCGGTGCGACACCAAGGCGCCCCTTGATATGCATCAAGGGCTTTACCAACTGAGGTAAAACATGCTCTTGGCCAACAGCACAATCGCAACCATGTGCGCGAACAGGCTGAGGTGGATAAAGCGCAGGTACCGCGCACTGACACGCCCACGGCGCATGCGCAGCATGGTCAGCACGAAGTGCAGCAACACGCTGGCCGCGAGGATCAGCTTGAGGCTCAGCAATGCGCCGAAAGCGCTGGCAAGCGGCGCCGCCAATATCGGCCGATAGCGCAGCCAGACCATGCCGATGCCCGCGCCGAACAGCACCAGCAACACCCAGGGCATCAGCGCCCGCGCGCGCTGGCCGACGCCTTGTTCGACCTGCACCATCACCCGCGCCGGCAGGTGCCGATGCAGGTGGGCCAGGATCAACACTTCAAAAAACACCGTGCCGATAAAGATCAGCGCGGCGAATAGATGGGCCAGGAGAAACAGCAGGTAAAGCATGGAGGCCTCGCAGGTCGCGCCGGGCCTCCAGTGTCGCGCCCTGGACGCGGCCACGCCTTGATGCCGGTCAAGCCGTTACAGCAGCGGTATGCTGTAACTGACGATCAGCCGCGTCTCGTCCTTGTCCGCCGTGTCATTGCCGCGCAGGACCGCGCTGCGCCAGGTCAGGCCCAGGCCTTTGAAGGTGCCCGTGGGAATCACGTAATCCACGCGCAGGTCACGCTCCCACTCAGTGTTGTCGCGAGTGGCCGTGCGGATGTGGCTGCCATGGATATAGGTGACGCTGGAACGCAGGCCCGGTACACCGAGGCCGGCAAAGTCATAGGCATAGCTGCCGACCGTGGCTTGCTCGCCGGCATTGACGAATTTCAGCGACTGCGAATTGGTGATCAGGTACAGCGAGCGGCCCTGGCCCTGGTTGATATGGGGAAAGTCACTTTCACCAGTGGTTTTCTGGTAGCCGAGGCTGACCGAATGCCCGCTCAAGGCGTAGGTAAACAGCGCGCTCCACAGGCGGTTATCGACCTTGCCGGTGTTGACGCCGGGGCCGTAGTAACCGGCGCTGACGTAGCCTTCATCGCGCCCGGCCGCGCTGGCGTTCTTGCCGTCGGCGGTGCTGTAGAAGTAACGCAGGTCGCTTTTGAACTGGCCCACCGGCAGTTGCCAGTTGTGCACCAGCCCGAAGAAATGCTGCTGGTAGAAGTTCTCCAGGTTGGCGTAGTAGTACTGCACTTGCAGTTGCTTGCTGACCGCATAGTCGACGCCGCCGTAGTAGAACTGGTTGCTCGCCTTGCCCTTGATCGGGTCGTTGGCGCCGGCAATCGACAGGCCCTGGCCGTTGCTGGAGTTGCGGTCGACGACCTGCTCAAGCTTGCCGGCGATCAGGTTGAAGTCCTGGAAGTCTTTGGAGTCCAGTTGGTAACCGCGAAAGGTCTGGGGCAACAGGCGGCCGTCTTCGGTGGTCAGCACCGGCAGCTTGGGTTGCAGGTTACCGACCTTGAGCTGGGTCTGCGCGATGCGCATCTTGCCGGTGACGCCGGTCTTGCTGAAGTCATGGGCGGCCTTGCCGTCGTCCAGCGGGAAGACACTGCCGGGGGTGTTGTCTGCACCGGCCTTGCCGGCGCGGCCCGAGGCGTCCAGGCGCACGCCGAGCATCTGCTGCAGGTCCAGGCCGAAGCCGACGGTGCCTTCGGTGAAGCCGGACTGGTAGTTGAACATGAACGCCTGGCCCCACTCCTTGTCCGACGCGCCCCGGGCGTTGCGGGTGTCCTGGTTGTAGTAGAAGTTGCGCAGGTCGAGGCTGGCTTTGCTGTCGTCGATAAAACCGGACGCGGCAACGTGTTGCGCGGCCCCCAGGGAAACGGCGAGGGCCAGGCAAGTCTTGTGATTCATGAAGGCTCCGTAAGATAAATGAGGCGATCCCGTCGCAGCCCGGCCCTGTTCTTTGCCAGTCGGGTGGTGCTGCATTTAACGGGAGCGCGCACGGTATAGCCTCGGCCGCGCGGGAAACAGCCGGGGAAAGCGTCATTCACTTTTACCGGTTGCGTAACAATCTCAGGGCAGTGGTCGCCAACGGCTGAACTCTCCCTGCGCGTTTAGCGGGCACCAGGCGAAGTCCCATTCGGTGCCTGGCAAGGCTTGGTGTTCTGAATACGCCCGGCGCGCGTCCTTCCAGTCGAACACGGTCGAGCCTTGCCAGGTCAAGACCACGCCACTGTCTTGACTGGTGTCGGCATTGATCCAGCACGCCGCCGCAGCCGCCATGAAGGCTTCGATCGGCTCATCGTCGATCTGCGCCCGATACGGCGAGCCCAGCAGCCAGCGGCAGACGTTGACGTGGTAGGTCCAATCCAGCGGGGGCCGGTTGCGATAGGCCCAGGTCATGAAGCTGCGGAACAGGTTCAAGCCCTCCGGCGGGTCGAGTTTGAGCAGCGCCGGGCAGATGTCGAACAAGGTGTGCCAATGGGGCAACAGGCGTGCATCGAGGTGCACGAAGCAGCGGGAATTGCTCGGGTAGTCGGGCAGCGCCGGCTCCAGGTGCAGGCGCCGGGACGCCTTGCTGACCAGGCGGCTGGCGCCGGCAGGCAATAGGTGATTCATCAAACGCACTCACAGTCGTGACGATAGAACGCCGCCTGATCACAGGCGGCCCAAGGCACACGTCAGAATGCGGGGGAAGCGCGGGGGTTGGCCGAGGGCCAGGAATAGCGCGGCGGCGCCTTGTTGCGCCGTTCATGGCCCGGGTGCGGGGTTTGCCCCAGGCCCAACAGCCAGGCCAGGCCGATCAGGAACACCAGGGCAACAGTTAAAGCATTGCACACCGGGCAGGCAAAGTAGTTCGAGATGTTGCTGGAAGCCGGGCTACCCAACCCTTTGTCGGAAATCGGCTGGCTGCCTTCCACCGAACAGAACTGCCCGCCGATGCCATTGAGCTCCAGGCCCATCATCTGCCCATGGCCCAAACCGCACACGAACAGGTTCATCAGCACGCAGAAGTACAGGGTCCAGGCGATGAGCGAGCGGTCGGGAGGGCGCAATTTCATGGCGGCGACTCTACCACCACAGGCGCACCGAGATGAAGCACGGCGCGCCCCTGTGGCAGAACGTCGCACATTACGCGGGCGGGCCTGGGTTGGTAGACTTGGCGCCCTCCTCCTTTACTCCTTTTCAAAGCCTGATGTGTAGATCCAGAGCAATGCAGGCGTTTCACAGGATGCGCAGTTGATGAGTACGTTATTCACCCGCCGCAAAGTGCTGACCGGCATGGGCCTGTTGGGCCTGGGCAGCCTGCTGGGCGGCTGTGACTACAGCCCCAAGCTGAACTTCAAGTACGGCAAGGACCTCAGTGACAAGATCATGGGCCGCACCTTCAAGCTCAAGAACACCGACGGCGAAACCGTCACCCTGAGCTCGTTCCGTGGCCTGATGCCGGTGGTGTTCTTCGGCTTCACCCAGTGCCCAGCCGTGTGCCCGACCACCCTGGCCCGCGCCGCCCAGGCCAAGAAGCTGATGGGCCGCGACGGCGAGATCATGCAAGTGGTGTTCATCACCCTCGACCCCGAGCGCGACACCCCCGAGATTCTCGACAAGTACGTCAAGGCCTTCGACCCCAGCTTCGAAGCGCTGTACGGCACCCCGGAAGAAATCGCCGTGGCCGCCAAGGAATTCGGGATCTTTTATGAAAAGATCCCCGCCGGCGACACCTATACCCTGTCCCACACCGCCACCAGTTTTGTCTTCGACACCCGTGGCAACCTGCGCCTGGGGCTGCAGGCATCCCTTACCGCTAAAGAGTGCGCAGAAGACCTGCTCACCGTCATGGAGGTCTGCTAATGACTGCCGTTCAACACCTCAAGCGCCTGACATTCGGCCTCACTCTGCTGACCCTCGCGGCCCACGCCAGTGCCCAGGTACAAGTCACCGACGCCTGGGTGCGCGCCACCGTACCGGGCCAGCCGTCGAGCGGCGCGTTCATGACCGTCACCGCCGACAGCGACAGCAAGCTGCTGAGCGTGGCGACGCCGGCGGCCAAGGACGTGCAGATCCATGAGATGAGCATGAAGGACGACGTAATGCACATGGGTCCGGTGGATTCGGTGGCGCTGCCCGCCGGCAAGGCCGTCACCCTCGACCCCAACGGTTACCACGTGATGCTGATGGGCCTGAACGGGCAGATCAAGGAAGGCGACCAGGTGCCGCTGACCCTGACGGTCGAGAACGCCAAGGGCGAGAAACAGACGATCGAAGTCAAGGCCCCGGCCCGTGGCCTGGATGGCGTGGACCACAGCAAGATGCATTAAGGGCGAGAGATGGCGCTGGTTTCGATTTCAATGGAGGGAGCGAAGGGCGATAGGGTAAAGAAACATCGCCCTTGCGACACGGCCTTGCCGGCCTCTCGCTCAATGACCGTGATCAAGTGGATAAGTGTTAGCCGTAGACCCTGATGCCTTCTTCACGGAGCACGTGTTGGAGCCGATTATTGAAGCGGTATAACTTCTGTTCAAGTTCAGCGCTGACGGTGCCGTCCGGCCTGTCGGGGGGGTATCTGAATTGGATTTCAGTGAGGTTCCCCTTCGGCGGGTCAAGGTGCGGGTCTGTGAACGACTCAAACATGTTCAATTCGGGAGGCGGCAAGCCGAGGACCCTGGCGATATTCAAGGCGATATCCTTGGCCTGATCCGCCTTGCTCGATGGCACCAGTATCGTAGAAAATAGCATGGGGTCAGGTGCTGGGCCAGATAGTGGGGGGGACGCTTCAGTTCGATAGCCGTGGTTGGTAATACCCGCTTCGTGCAACTTCGTTTGGACCTCCTGCCGTAGCTCACCGATCTTTTTCTGCAGTTCAGGGCTGTAACTGCCGTCGGGTCGATCGGGTAGGACGGTGAAATTGCTGGTGAAGTACGAAATGTTTCCTTCGCCGAGATCTTTACGTTCGTGCACGCCAGAGCTGTATTGAATGTTCATGCCTTTTGACCGGGCGGTGTCATTGAGTATCTGCTGGGCTTTTGAATAGTGTTCGTTTTTCACCGTAAATTCGATGTCAGGGTTTAAACCGTCTTTCCTGAAGGCGCCTGCTTGCGTTGCCTGATGGGTCGACTGAAGAGTCGTCGGGTTGAACGCGGACGGATTGGATTGAATACTCTGCATAAAAAACTCCCCTACGTTGACGGCCTGATTTGAACCGTCTCATCTGTGGCGCCAGAGACTCTTTTGGTTCCCGGCAACGCCTCGCTCAAGGAGGCGTTGGACACGTGGGAATCAACAGGCGGTTTATCACTCGCCGCCGGGGTTGGGGTTGGCCTGTGTCCCGATGACCAAGCGACAGGCCTGTTGAGCGAACATTCTGTTAGTCGACGATAAACAGCTTCGCTCCGGTGGTTGTGAAAGACCGGTGCGCCTCCATGTCGTTGCCAACCTGGTAACTCATCCCGGCCGTCAGTGTGAACTGGCGGCCGTCTTCCAGCTCCGTATGCAGCTCGCCTTCCAGGCACAACAGAACATGCCCGCGCTTGCACCAGTGATCCGCCAGGTAGCCTGCGGTGTACTCCACCCTGCGCACACGGGTGGTGCCGAAATGGCAGGTGCGCCACACAGCGCTGCCGGTTTCGCCGGGATAGGTAACAGGCTCGATGGTTGACCAGTCGGTGGTGCCAAAGGGTACGGCGGTAAGGTCCATGGGGGGCTCGGTCGTCAGTTAACGTGGCCCAAGGCTAACGAGCACAAGGCTCGGTCGATAGACACAGATCCTGGGCTTTTGGGGGATACAGAACGACTGCGGCTCAACTGACAGACCGCGGCGCCTGCATCGCAGGCAAGCCAGCTCCCACAGAAGCCTGCGCCACACATTTTGATCTGTGAACACCGTCAAAATGGGGGAGCTGACTTGCCTGCGATGGCGCTGGGTCAGGCAACATCTCTGCCAGCAGTGCCGTTTCAATCGCCCGTTGCCGTGCCAGGTTTTCCAGGTGATCGAGCATGGCCTTGGCGATTGGAGTGAAGGCTCCAGCCCGTGGCCTGGATGGCATGGACCACAGCAGATGCATTGAACCGCCTCTGTGGTGAGCGGGCAGGCCCCAAGCCCGCTCACCACAAGGATGACCTCAGTGTGCCACTAGCACACCTGTGCTAATCGACCCCTTCCCCCTGCGGCGCTATATTCCTCGGCACTTCCAACGCACCCACCCGCACCGCGCATCCCCTGCGCGCGGACCCGTTGTGCGTTGGAAAAACCATAACAACCCCAAGGAAGAAGCACCATGAACCTGCACTCCTCTGTTACCCGCATCACCCTGTTGGGCGCCTTGATCATCGGCGTGGCCGGCTGCAGCAATATCAAACCCAGCGAAGACCACCTCAAGACCCTGTCGGAAACCAACCTGGGCGAGCCGGTAAAACGCATCTCCAATGTGCGCAGTGACTCCATGAGCACCTATTACGTGGCCAGCGCCGCCTCCGGCGAATACAACTGCTCGGTGCCCAGCGGCGCCAGTGGCGGTGCCTTCGCCATTGCCAGCTTCGGCCTGATGAAACCTGCCGCCTATTGCCAGCCCAAGGGCGCTAAGGGTAACGGGCTTGCTCCATTCGCCCAGTAAGTGGCTGCTGGCTCAAGTCGCGCAGTGTGCCGCGCAGTTCTGCGGGGCGCACCGGCTTGGACAGGATGGCGATCTGACGGTCGTGCAAGGCGGCCTGGATGCGTTCCACGTCGTGCCCCGTGAGGATCAGCGCGGGCACCGCCCAGCCACGTTGTTCGCGCAGGGCATCGATGCATTCGATACCCGTGGCGTGGTTGCCCAGGTCATAGTCGGCGACGATGATGTCGCAATCACTCACCAGATCACGCCCCGACGACTCCGCCTGCACCTCGCAGCCCCAGCGCTCCAGCAGCGCCTGGGTGGCGAGCAGCACGTTGTGATCATCCTCCACCAGGCACACTTTCAAGCCGGTGAGCAGGCCGGCCTGCCGTATGTCGTCACGGGCAGCGGCTGCACGCGGCGCGCTGGCCAGGGTCAAGCCATGCAGGCTCACCGAGGTGCCATGGCCCACCTTTGAACGCAGGCTCACCTGCACCCCCATCAACTGCCCCAGGCGCTTGACGATGGACAGCCCCAGGCCCACGCCTTCGACGTCCTTGTCCCGCAGGTGGCGTACGCGATAGAACTCTTCGAAGACCTTTGACAGATGCTCCTCGGCAATCCCCCTCCCCCGATCATGAAACTGCACCGCCAGCCCGCCGTCGCGAATACGCACGCCCATCAACACCGGCCGGTGCGCGCCGTACTTGAAGCAATTGGACAGTACGTTTTGCACCATGGTCGCCAACAGCGCAGGGTCCACCAACACCCAGTGGGCGCAGGGCCGCAAGCGCAATTCCACCCCGGCCCAGCGCGCGGCCTCGGCGTTCTGGCGCACCAGATCGGCGAGAAACTCGCCCAAATGCACCGCCTGGTACTTGGGCAGCAAACGCCCGTTGTCGAGGGTGTACAGGTCCAGAATCGAACGAAACAACTGCGACACGTTGAGCAGCGAGCGGTCGATGTTATCCACCAACCGCCGCTCTTCATCGCCCAGGCGTGCTTCGCGCAAGCACGCGGTAAACAGGCCGATGGAGTGAATGGGCTGGCGCAGGTCATGACTGGCCTGGGCGAGAAAACGGGATTTTTCCAGGTTGGCGGCGATGGCTTCTTCCGACGCCTTGCGCGTACGTTCCAGCAGGATATGGGCGTACACCGGGATCACCGTACTGGTGATCATCAACATCAGCACCATAAACGGTTGCGCCTGCCACACCGGCGTCAACTGGTACACGATCAGCAACGCCAACAACGCCAACGCCGTGGCAATCGCCAGGTAGCGCGAGCCGTAGCGCATGCCGTTGCCCAGGTTGACCCACACCATCACCGCATACAACGGCAACGCCGCCTCGCCGCCCACCACCATGCCGAACGAAGTGCCCGTATAGTCGTAGATCATGCCGAAGATACGCCGCGCCGGGTAATGCCCAGGCCAACGGGCGATCACCTGCCGCAAGATAATCGAGGCGATCAGAAACAGCGCGATATACAGAATCACCGGCAGATAAGTCTCCAGCGACTGCCCCGGCAAAAACCCCAGCACACTGATGTAAACAATCGCGATAGCGGCCACCACGATGCGCAAGTTGGCCTGGTCGAGTTCAGAGTTGGTCTCAATACCCATGGGTTACGTCCTTGTGCGGCAGTCGTCAGCGGCGTCATGCAATGCGGTGCTAAGGTAGCATGACCGCGCCACACACCGCCCCAGGGAGGAGCCCCCCATGACCGGCCGCATCATCATCGCCGACGACCACCCGATGTTTCGCGAAGGCATGCTGCGCACCGTGCAACGCCTGCTGCCCGCGGCCGAGGTGCAAGAAGCCGGCGACCTCGACACGGTGCACGCGCTGATCAGCGACGGCGCCGACATCGACACCCTGATCCTCGACCTGCGCTTCCCCGGCCTGACCTGCCTGAGCCAACTGGCCGAACTGCGCCAGCAACTGCGGCGCACCACCTTGATCGTGGTGTCGATGGTGGATGACCCGGCGTTGATCGATCAGGTGATGGCGTTGGGCGCAGACGGTTTTATCGGCAAAAACATCGCACCCGAGGAGATCGGCCAGGCGTTGCTGGCGATTCGTGAGGGTGAGGTGTTGGTCAAGTTTGCGCCGTCGGGGTTGTTGCCGTTGGATACCCATACGTTGACGGCGCGACAGCAGGATGTGTTGAGGTTGATTGCCCAGGGCAAGACGAACAAGGAGATTGCCAAAGCGTTGGATATTTCGCCGTTTACCGTGCGGATTCATGTTTCGTCGTTGCTGAGGGTGTTGGGCGTGAGTTCGCGGGCGGCCGCGGCGGTGAAGTATTCGGGGGTGGGTTGAGGGTTGGTTTTGTCGTGGTCAAGCATCACCGCAATGAACGCCTGCTCGACCACGTGTATCTGAGGAAGCTTTCTCGCACTCGGGGCAACTACCTTGGGGCCTGCACACCGCCCCCGTCTCGCACTTGCATCAGCGCAAAGCCCAGTAGGTTCAAGCCTTTCCAAAGATTCGGATTGTTCACATCCGCGTGATCCTGCGCGAGCCCTATACCCCAGATGCTATCAACCGGGCTGGCCTCGACAATAACCCGCGAACCGGTTTGTAGCAGGTATTCGTTTAACGGCGGATTCTGAGAAAACTTGGCCTGGTTCGCTCGAACCACGATGTCGTATCGGTGTTGCAGCCAAACCTGTTCATCAAACCCGCGCACGTTGCGGCCAAGCGCTTTGGCGGCATTTGGCGTAGGCGCGTTGAACACCTGCGCACGAATATCCTGATCGTCAAACAAGGCCGCTTTCTCGGCCATCATGAAGTGTTCGGCCGTCGGGTAATGTTGCCCCTCGACAACAAACCCGGCCTCAAACCACTGGCTGAAACACGAAGCCGTGACGACCGTTTTGCTGCGCTGGTGCCCCCAGAAAAACGTAAAGCTCAGATCTTCTCCTGAGTTGAAACGGGCGCACAGTGCGTTCAAATGTTCAGAGTCGTTCAATGAGATATCCTCGATAACTGGAGGCCGAAGTTACAGCGACAGGGCTGGACAAGGCAACCACGAAGCTTGGCAGGTCAATGGAGCGTTTCATCCTCTGGCATCGGCCTCGGCATTGGCGGCGTCTGACTGTCCTTTTCCGCAGGGAATGCAGGTATCCATCGGTGCGTCGAAGCAAGCTATTGCAGCCAGGCAAGCGGGCGTCGCCAAGGATGAACAGCTCACCAAAATTTCCCCCGCGGCCGATGGGCAAATGTCCAAGATGCTAAAGAGCATCGTCGACGAGGTTTACGATTATCCGGTGCTGCTGCCCGAGGTGTATGCCGCCTTTCGGTTTGAGCGCTGCTTTGTTTCGCAGCAGCACGGGGAACAGGTGGCGGCGATGAAGTTTGCTGATGCTTATCCGTTGTTGAAGAAATGTGAATTGCTTGAAGCGGAAGGGGCGAGACCGCGTTGTGCGATGCGGGTGGTGCATGCGGTGACTGGGGTTCCAGAGTGATAGCCTTGGTTGGTTGGGGGCTGCGATGAAGGGCAGGTACCGGCCAAAAGCGGACGTCGAGCATTCCCCAGACCGTGTGCAAATCGCTCCTTAGAATGATCGACAACGCCTTAACGGCTAAGTAACGTTGCCTCAGGGCGGGAAATGGATGAGATCGGCGGCGTAGATGGAGGGTCAGCATGCAAGGCAAGCTAATTTATGAATTAACTGAGGAAGACTTCCGAGAGCACGGTGTCTGGTATTTCCCGATGGACGATGATGACTGGGAAATTGTTCGCCCCTGCCTGGAAGAGAGAGATACGACTGTGCTGGTGAGAACAGTTTTTCGCGGCGCTGATGGAGCCAGTTACGCTGGGTATGTGTACTGGAGTCTTACCGACGACATCGGTCATATCCAACCTAACCTGTTTTTACCCGATGGGTCCTCCATGACCTTTTGGGGAGGAGTTATCAAAGCTGTATGGGAGGACTTGATTCAGGGTGAAGCCGCACGCTTGGTTTTTCCGATCACGTTTGAATCCGAGCCTTTGCTTGGAATGGCACAGATGACGGGGCAAATCGACGGACTCTATTATCTTGATGATGACAAGCGCACGCAGTGCTTAACTCCGCCGCTTCAAATTCATTAGCGGACGTTTAGAGCCTATCCGCGAGCGAATTGGATGATTTAGCTAGCGCTATTGAACGATCCGTCCCTGTTTCATTTTAACCGTGCCCAAAGCAGGCTAACTGCAGGAGCTTCTAGGTCCGCTAATGGCCGTCAACGGACGTAGTCGAAAGTCCGCTTCTGGCCGATTTCTGCCGTTCGTGACGGGCAGCAACCGGCCAAAAACAGACGGTCGCTGACCTGCAAGCACGGCAACGAATCCTGTGCCCTTTTACGGCGACTCATCACTCTGGCAACTCCGTCGCCGTTCACTGGTTCAGGAACTTGATGACAGCTCTGGCGAACAGTTCTGGCTGATCAAGCATGATGAAGTGAAAACTGCCGTCAATGCGCCTGAAGCTAATGTTTGGGGTAGAGGCATAGGCGTTACGGAACATTGCATCGACGTGGGACGCTTCTACGCCGAACAGCACATCGTAGGCATAGACGACCTCAACCGGCACCTTGATGCGTCCAAGCTCAGGCCGGAGGTCTGAGACCATCAATTCATACATGGCATCGGCCATAGTCTTTCGGTCCGAGTTTAACCCCGCCGCGACCAGGCCTGGCCTGACCGCTTCAGTTTTGGCGAGGCGGGCGATGGAGGCACGCTGCATGGCTTGCGCCTGCTCAGGCGTTGCCGCCAACATTGCATCACGCATTGCAGCCGCATGCGGGGCCGCCGTTTCACTGGTCGCGGAGGGATCAAACAGCAACGTATAAAAGGGCATCGCATCAACAATCATCAGGCGTCCCACTTGATCGGGATGACGAGCACCTAGCATCAGTGCCACCTCGCCACCCAACGAATGACCGATGATGACCGGCGACTCGATGCGCTGGCTGCGGATGTATTCAGCGATCGCCTCGACCGTGGACGCGACTACTCTCCCGTCTGGACGGGATACAGCAGGCGAGCCGGCAAACCCAGCTACCTGTATTAGATGGAGACGGTGGCTGAGCCGTAATCGGGAGGCCAAATCTGCCCATACTTCGTAGGACGACGCAAATCCTGGGATCAAGATGATATCTGTGCCCGAGCCTTGTACGTGCACCGAGATACCACCCTCGTTCACCGTGCCTGATGGCAGGGACGCAGGCTGAGCTGGCGATGCTGCCAACAACGCCAACAGGGTGCAGATCCCGGCAAGGATCATTCCTGCACGCATTGAGCTCCCCTTTTCGCGCAATGAGTAGTGATGGTTACACCGACAGATAGGCCGCTTAACGGGCTCATAGCCACTCCTTTGACTGAATAAGTACTGCCACTATACGGAGCACAAAGGCATCAGAAAACTATCCTCGCCTGCAATTATGGGCTTTCGCTTTGGGTCGATAGCAGCGCTTCATTACAGGCTACTACCGACCCGAAACGGACACTCGTTGCTGGAAGCAGTCGGCCAAAACCGGCTTCCGATTCACATTGGGTTGTCAGCTTCTGTGGCGCTCGACAGGCCCGGCGCATCGGGCCTGCATTGAATTACTTGCGCTGCAAATGCTGCCGGGACTGTTTCACTCGAAAGGTCTGGCCAGGACTCATGATCCGGCTGAGAGATTCTTTCCCTGCGTACACGGGTTAAAAATCTGGTGAATACTCTCGCTGGTTCCTACATAGGTGGTGGTACCTGGTACCGCAACAGCCGAGTAATTCTTGCGATCGGTGACCTGAATAAAATTTCCTTGCCCAGCCGTGAAGCTCTCAGTGCTTGGCGGCACTAAAACGCTCAGGAACTGGGCTTTCTTGTCGAGGGCCAAGGCACCTCCCACGGTAATTGGCGCCAGCATGGCGGCCCAACGCTCACTGAATAGGTAGAAGGTATCGGCTGTGGCTCTGCCACTTTGCAGGTGGGCGCACTGCACATCGCTGGCGTTGATGACTTCAGCTTGCTGGTAGACGCCGCCCTTATAGAGGGCCAGGACTAGCTTGCTCTTGGTCAGCACACCCAGGCCTTGCTTGGGTCTGCACACTTGCAAATCACCATAGGGAAATAAGCACCAGTTGGTTTCGGTGATAGTGACGATTTCGTCTGCGCTGAGCTTCAAGTCGCGTTCAATATTGGCGCGGGCTTCCGGGGTTTGGTAAGGGATGGCGCATGCGCTCAATAGAGCTGCGAGGGTAAGAGCGAGTAGCGGGGTTCTCATTAAGCGTCCTTTGCTGCTTGAAGGTAGATGTAAATGACGAATGTTTTTTCAACTCTCTTTCTTCAACACTCTACGAGTCAAGCAATCGCGAGAGCAGGAGAAAATAGCCGTCGTTGAGATCGGGTTCTGAGACAAGAACATCAAAGCGGACGATGTGACCGACAGGCTCTGGCCGCTGACGACGGCTGAGCAGATCGTCCACCGGTCCAGGCACCGGGAAAATTATACAGATCGCGCCGAGTTTAAAGAGCTAATGGCGAATCTGCTAAAAAACGTCGTTTGAATTTCTCGACAGCGAGTGCGCGACTCAGACCCATTTTGGGTCAGAAGCCGCGTCATGAGCTGGCGTCCAGAAAGCAGCTATCGTGGGCGTCCGCTTTTGGCCGATAGCCGCCTGTTGTGGGGGACAGTGAACGGCCAAAAATAAGCCTTCCAGCCCCCCATTCTCACGATGCCCCTCCCCATCAACCACGATGAACTTCAACCCGCAACCCCTGCCCCTCATCCGGCGCACAAAAGTACCTAGTGATCAGATCAAACCCCGCATCAGTCGCGGCAAACTCATGCTCCGCACGTCGATTGCGAAGATGCAACCTGGCACAACAGGTGTCATCGTCCACTTCAATGTAGTGGACACAATGGGAAACCCCAGCGGCGTCAGACAGCCCGCGCAGCCAGTGTCAGTCTTGAGGCGTATTGGCAGGAAAATCCAGGACCACCGTCACGCCAGCCCTCAGTAGATCGGTAACGAGCGGGCCCGCCACCCCGCGAATCTGTCGAGCGAGGCGCACATAGTCGGTGATTGATCTGATCTGATCTGATCTGATCAGGGTACAGCCGTGAGTGCAACCACAGCCCACGATGTTTGACTCCTTATCGCGGCGTTGAAACATTCTCTTGGTTGCACCCCTTTTCACAGCGCCTTATAGTTCGGCCCGTCGCTGGCATTGGCTGGCGACAGGGTTTCGCAGCCCTAAAACGATTCACACCGACACCGTCAGACAGACTCCAGCCGGCTCCCGGCTGCCGAATGTTTTATGGCGGTTGTGCGTGGGAGACCTTCGGGTCTGCCGGGTTTTGGTGTAAATCGTCCGGTCTGCGAACCCGCGCACAACTGCCACCCAATCTGTTTCGCAGCAGAGCCGGTGGTAATTCTTCTTTCTTGAGGATTTACACCATGACTACTCAAAACCCGCCCCGCCGCTTCACCCCCATGTCCCAAACCGCAACCGACTACCCCGTCCTGCTGATCGACAGCGACGCCCCGCTCAGCGAGTTGCAGGCGTGCGCCAGCGAACGCTTGAACGCTGCCCTCGCCTATCTGCATCTGATGGCCTGTTCCAACGTGTCGGACTATGCCGAGCACGATATCAATACCGTTGCCAATACCGCCCGGATCATGGTCCAGGATGTAGCGGATGTGTTTGCGGTGATTGAACGGCGAGGGTTTGAGGTGCCGGCTGCGAGTTGAGGGTGTGTGAGTGTTGTTGATACGCCTGAATGCAATGATCCGAGACGGTTCAGAGTGGAACGATCACGTAGCGTAATCAGCTACGTGACCACTCGTTGAGCATTGCACGGCCTAGGCTGTGGGCGGTTTTATGTCTGCCTTGATGACGCTTTTTGAAAAGCTGCCAAGACAGTTGCTCCCACAGGAAACCGGCAGTGTCCGGGCGATCTCCAGCCGAACACTTTCTACCCATCAATACAGCTTGAAATGTGGGAACTGGCTTGCCTGCGAAAGCGGCGGCACAGGCGACACTTATGCGACCTGCCCACCACCATCGCAGCTTCGCTAAAGCTCCCACGCATCAAACCAGTCGCTTGGTCATCGGTATACACGCCAACGTCAACCCCGACGGCGAATGGTAAACCGCCTGCTCATCCCCCACGTATCCACACGCCCGATAGAAACCCGCAGCATTCAACGTCGCATCCAGCACCACCGTTTCAATCGCCCGCTGCCGAGCCAGGTTTTCCAGGTGATCGAGCATGGCCTTGGCATACCCGCGCCCGGTGAATTCAGGCAGCACAAACAGCGCCCCGACTTCATTGTTGTCGAGATCAAGCATTCCAGTGACGACCGGTTCGCCCTGTACCCACCCCAAATAAAACGGCTTGGCCATCAGCGCGCTGTAACCCTCTGCGGCGGTGCCACGTGTCCAAGCCATCATCTGCTCACGCGTGTAAGCACCGATGCACTGGCTGCGAATGGCCAACAGGCGAATATCGAACGCCGCCTGGGCGTCCTCCGGGGTTGCGGGTTTTATTTGCAGCATCTCAGCCTCCATGGCTTAACAGTTGGACACACTCGTCCCTCTTGCGGCGGGAACTCAGTACTTGGTGCTCACCACAACGTGAAGCGTCCAATACGGACGTCAAACCGAGGGTATTTACTATGCAAGGTATTCAATCTTCCTACGCACCGCAGACGCTTCAGGCTGCGCCGGAAGCGTCGAGTCGGAGCATCGGCGCCAACCGCCACGACACAGGCATCCAATTCACGGTGAAAATTGAGGACTACCCTCAAACGATGAAGATTTTCAACGATCTCGCCAGGTCAAAAGACATCGAGGTCAAGCAAGAGTCTGACGTGCAGGACTACAACGATTACGGCGGTGGCGATGGACTGTACAACACGATCCAGTTCAGCTTTAAACCCAACAACAAAGATGGCACCTACAGCCCAGCGTTGCAGATGAGGATCAGCGATTTTCACCGAGAGTTCCAGGAGCAACTGCGTGAGGCTGGCATCAGGAACTACGCGCCAGAGGAGTAAGCCCACCTTCAAGGGCACTGCAATGGAGCTGGGGGCGATATTTATCTATGATGTCGCCTTTCGCTTTGTCCCCAGGAACGCCCATGCCCACCCTCACCTTGCGCAACGCCCTGCCCTCTGACGCCGCCCGCTGCTTTGCAATCGAAACCAGCGCCTACGAAGGCGACGAAGCCGCCACCCTGGAAAAGATCGCCACACGCATCGCGCTGTACCCACAAGGCTTTCTGATCCTGGAAGCCGATGGCGAGGTGGTGGGCTTTATCAACAGTGGCTGCGCCCACGACGTGGTGATGTCGGACGAGGCGTTCAAGGAGCTGGTGGGGCATTCGGCCGAGGCGCCGAATGTGGTGATCATGTCGGTGGTGGTTGACCCGGCGCACCAGGGCAAGGGGTATTCCACGACGTTGATGAACGCGTTTGTGCAGCGCATGCGCGACATGGGCAAGCAGACCATTCACTTGATGTGCAAAGACCGCCACGTGGAGCTGTACACGCGCATGGGCTATCGCTACGTGCAGCCGTCAGCCTCGGATCACGGCGGGATGGCGTGGCATGAGATGGTCATGGATCTCTGATCTTCCACCCGGTAAAGGATTGCCTCGATGTTCATTGGACGCCTCGCCCAACTCACCGGCTGCACGCCAAAAGCGATCCGCCTGTATGAGCACATGGGGTTGATCAGTGAACCCCAACGCAGCGGTCGCTATCGCGTGTACAACGCGCACCATGTGCAGATGGTGCAGCTGATCCGCAAGGCGCAAACGGCGGGTTTCAAGCTCGCCGAGATGGGCCCTTTGATCGCCGCGAAGAATGCGCTACGGGCCTTTCCATTGGACTTGGCCAACGCCGCTGTCGATGCCAAGCGCCTGGATGTGCAAGCCAGAATCCGCGAGTTGCAAGCATTGGACGTGCACCTCGTCGGGCTCAAGCACCAGATGAATGCGCTGTTCAGGTCTCATACGGCTGAACCCCTCGCCTGTCCAGATACGCAAACGCCTCGCGCAATGCCTGTTGCGGCGGACGCGGGTTGAAGCCCAGCTCGGCCTTGGCTTTGTCGATGTTGTATTCCTGACGCACGCCATGGAACAGCCGCACCTGGCTGCACATCAGTTGGGCAGGCTGGCCAGTGAGGCTGGCCCAGCGCTCTTGCAGCCAAGCGATGGCCAGCAGCAACCGGCGCGGTGCACGTGGCGGCGCTTGCACACCCAGTACATCGGCCAGTTCAGCCAGCGATGACGAGCGCTCATTGGCGAGGATATAACGCTGGCCTGCGCGGCCCTTCTGCGCGGCAAGCAACATGCCCTTGGCGACATCGCGCACATCGACAAAATTGAAGTGAAACCCTGGGTCCAGCGGCACCTTGCGATCCTTCACCGCCTGCAAAAAACCCAGGGTGTCGGTCAAGCGCGCGTCATTCGGGCCGATCATCGCCGATGGCAATACCGCGACCATCCACAACCCCAAGGCGTTCGCGGTTTGCCAAGCGAGCTGTTCGCTGAGGATTTTTGAACGGTAGTAGGCATTTTCAGCTTCCTCGCACCACTGCGTTTCATCCAACGCACTGCCGTCATGCCCCACCGCCGCTACGGAACTGACATACACCACCCGTTTCACCCCCGCACGGCTAGCGGCCTGCAACACACACCGGGTGCCCTGCACATTGGGCTGGACGATCTCGGCCTCGGGGTTCTTCGCCCAGTGCTTGAACACGGCCGCCACCTGGAACAACACCTGCACGCCGTCGAGGGCCTTGAGCAACGACGCCTCATCCAACAGCTCGGCGTAGACCACCTCACAGGCGAGCCCCGCGAATGCGGCCTGCTGGTGTATATCACGCACCCCAGCGCGAACCGTGTAGCCTTGCCGGAGCAACTCCCTGACCAGCGTATTGCCCAGATGCCCATTGGCCCCCGTCACTAGACACAGCATGTTTATCGTCCTTTTTTCGCCTGGAAAACCCTGCGGTATGCGCAGCGAAAAAAAGCGTAACGTCTGTCCCGTGGGGCAGAGTCAAGCGGGCGCAAGGCCCAGGGCTTTGCCAAACAGCCGATTGCCGTGGGTCTCGCCCTGGAAGGTATAGGTCGGCGCGCCCAGCAGCGCGTACCCGCGCCGAGGATAGAACGCGAGCGCGCGCGCGTTGCCGTCCCACACGGTAGCCCACAACAGTGAAGCGCCACCTTGCGCCGCGCACTGTTCGGCGGCTTGCAGCAAGCGGTAACCAATGCCCAATCCCGTGAAACGCTCCTGGATATACAGGCGTTGCAACTCGGCAACGTTCGCCGTCGCGATCATCGCGTGTCGGGTATCGAGTTTGACCTGCGCGAAGCCGACGAGATGCTGGTTGCACTCGGCAACCAGCAACGCAATGTCAGGCTCAGCCAGCAGCTGCGTGATGGCCTGCGGCGCGAACGCTTGCAGCGCCTCATTGGCGATCGAACTGCGGATACCCTCGGTGGCGTAGGTATCGAGGAACACCTGCATGCCCAGCACGCCGATACACAGCGCGTCCTCAGCCGTTGCGGGACGAATCATGATGTCTTTGGACATGAATTCACCAACTCCCCGAAGCGCCACCGCCACCACTCGAACCGCCGCCGCCCGATGAGCTGCTGCTGGAACTGCTGGAGCTGCTGGAACCCGAGCTTGATCCTCCGCCAGAACCCGAACCCGTGCCGACCTTGCCAAAGATGCACAGCGCGGCAAACGAGGCGATGGGGAACG
This sequence comes from Pseudomonas sp. Marseille-Q1929, assembly GCF_017316265.1. NCBI lineage: Bacteria > Pseudomonadati > Pseudomonadota > Gammaproteobacteria > Pseudomonadales > Pseudomonadaceae > Pseudomonas > Pseudomonas sp. Marseille-Q1929. The sequence goes on along the minus strand of NZ_JAFLWU010000044.1, from coordinate 3,483 downwards.
CGAACAACCAGCCGCTACGTCCCATATCCAGCACATACACTGCCGCGCCATACACCGCCACGGCCGCCAGCAACCGCGCGACAAAGCCTGCCCGGCTCTGTTTCCAGGCGTCTTTCATGAGCACCAACAGGATCAGGTACAACCCCAGCACCACCAGCGCCGCCAACGGATACGCCAGCCAGTGGATGAAATTGACGTCGGCATAGCGTTGATCAACCACCACCAGCCCGAGGATGTAGGCCAGCAACCCCAGCACGCAGTAGAACACCGTGCGCGCCAGCCACAACGCACCAAAGGTGGCGCCGCCGATCAGCATCGTCAGCGGCATGAGCAGCAGGGACAACGGCCAGCCTTGCCCACCGCTAAAAATCGTCAGCAGCACCGTGACCGCTACAACGCCAAGCAACGCACGACGCCAGTGCAGCTTGCCAGCGGCGAGCAGCACACCGCCGAGGGCGCCAAAGACAAACGCCAGCAACACCGTAATCGCCCGAGGGCCGGTCGCCGGCGCCGTCACACTTGGCAAGTCGCCGCCGTCCACCAGCACGATCAAGTCGTTCACGGCCAAGCTCACACCGCCCGCGTAGTCGCCTTGGCGAAACGCCGGGGTAATGTGTTCTTCGATGATGCGATGGCTCAGCAAGTCGGTAACGGTGCCTTCCAGGCCGTAGCCCACTTCGATGCGCACCTTGCGGTCATCCTTGGCCACCAGCAGCAGGATGCCGTCGTTGATGTCCTTGCGCCCCAGCTTCCAGGCGCGGAACAGTTGGTTAGCATAGTCTTCGAGGCTGGCGTCGCCGATGCTCGGCACCAGCAGCACGGCGACCTGCGCGCCCTTGCGCTGTTCGAGCGCGGCGAGCTGGTCTTTCAGACGGGTGGTGGTGCCGGCGTCCAGGGTGTTGGTGAGGTCGATCACGCGCTGGTCGAGGGCCACGCCAATTGGCGACGGGTCAGCCTGGGCGGCGTTCAATAGGCCAATGCAAGCCAGCGCCAGCAGGCTGAAAACGGATTGACGTAAAATCACCCACATACTTGTTACCTGAAGTTTCTTCCTGAAGGCGCCGACTTTAACCTATCAGCGCTATAACGCGTGACCCCACGCCGTTGACTATCTAAACTCCGCCCACGCATAGCAAAACGCCATAACCGAGAAGCCCATGGACCTACGCCACCGCAACAATGTCAGTGTGATGGGCAATGGCGCCTCGACCTTGGTGTTCTCCCACGGTTTCGGTTGCAACCAGGCCATGTGGAACTACCTGGCGCCGCAGTTTGGCGCACGCTTTCGCGTGGTGATGTATGACCTGGTCGGCGCCGGTCTGTCGGACCTCAATGCGTTCGACAAGGCCAAGTACAGCACGCTGGACGGTTACGCCCGCGACTTGAACGAGATCATCCAAGCCTTTGCGGTAGGCCCGGTGATTCTGGTCAGCCACTCGGTCAGCGCCATGATCGCCACCCTCGCCGACCGCCAGGCCCCCGGGCGCATCGCCGCCCATGTGATGATCGGCCCATCGCCGCGCTATATCGATGCCGACGGTTATGTCGGCGGCTTCAAGCGCAGCGATATCGACGACCTGCTCGATACCCTCGACAGCAACTACCTCGGCTGGTCCAGCGCCATGGCGCCGGTGATCATGGGCGCGCCCGGGCAACCGGCGTTGAGCGACGAACTGGCCGACAGTTTCTGCCGCACGGAACCGGAGATCGCCAAGCAATTTGCGCGGGTGACGTTCATGTCGGACAACCGCCAGGACGTCGCCGGCCTGAGCACCCCGGTACTGATCCTGCAATCCAGCGACGACCTGATCGCTCCGGTTGTCGTCGGTGAATACCTGCACAGCGTGCTGCCCAACAGCACCTATTGCCTGGTCGACAACGTCGGCCATTGCCCGCACATGAGTGCGCCACAGGCGTGTACCGCCGCGATGGACACCTTCCTTGCGCCGTGGGCCGCCCCCCATGCCGGCTAAGCTGTTCGACAGCGCCGCCTGCGCTCTCGCCGTCACCGCGCAAGACGGTGCGATCCTGCAAGCCAACGCGAGGTTCTGTGAATGGCTGGGGTTCAGCGCCGCCGAGCTCTACGGCCGGCGCTTCCAGGACCTGCTGACCATGGGCGGGCGAATCTTCCACCAAACCCACCTGGCCCCGATGCTGCGCCTGCGCGGTAGCGTGACCGAAGTGAAGCTGGACATGCTGCACCGCGACGGGCACAAGGTGACCGTGTTGCTCAATGGCCTCAAGCGCGAGCAGGCGGATAGCGTGGTCTACGACCTGGCCCTGTTCGGCACCACCGACCGCGACAAGTACGAGCGCGAACTGCTCAACGCCCGCAACCTCGCCGAAGCGCTGTTGCAGGAAAAAACCGCCACCGAACTCGCCCTCAAGAGCGCCCAGGCCGAACTGAGCGAGGCCTATGCCATCGCCCAGCGCCGTGCGCTGTTTGCCGAGCAGATGGTGGCGATCGTCAGCCACGACTTGAAGAACCCACTCACGGCGATCCGCATGGCTTCGGATTTCCTCAGCCGTGGCGAGCGCAGCGCCAAGGAACGCCAGTTGCTGGGGCATATCGCCCAGTCCTCCGAACGCGCCCAACGCATGATCGCCGACCTGCTGGACTTCACCCAGGCCCGCGTCGGCCACGGCATCAGCATCAAGGTGGCACCACTCGACCTGCACGCGGTAACCCGGCAGGCCGTGGATGAATTGCGCGTGGCCTTCCCCAAGGCCACCCTGGAACATCACACCGTGGGCAGCGGCGACGCCAGCCTGGACGCCGACCGCGTGCAGCAGATCATCGGCAACCTGGTGGCCAACAGCGTGGCATACGGCGACCTGCAACGCCCCATCACCGTGACTTCGCAGTTGGGCGATGGCGGTTGCATCGTCTGCGTGCACAACCACGGCGCGGTGATTCCCGAAGCGCTGCTGGCCGGGCTGTTCGAACCCATGACCCGCGGCACCGACCAAGGCAGCGACGTGCGCAGCGTGGGCCTGGGGCTGTATATCGTGCGGGAGTTGGCGAGGGTGCATGGCGGTGATGTGGCGGTGAGGTCCACTGTGCAGGATGGCACGCTGTTCAGTGTGCGCTTTGTGCCTGGCGAGGTTTAGCGGTCGCCTGTACCACCGCTATCGCAGGCAAGCCAGCTCCCACATTTTTGAACTGAGTACACCTGCCCCAATCTGCAAACCCAATCCCCTGTGGGAGCTGGCTTGCCTGCGATAGCGGTGGGTCAGCTTCATCTGTGTTAACTGACAGGCCGCCTTCGCGGGCAAGCCCGCTCCCACATTTTGAGCTGTGTACACCTGCCCTGAACTACAAACCCAATCCCTGAACTGTGTACACCTGACCCAACCTGCAAACCCAATCCCCTGTGGGAGCTGGCTTGCCTGCGATAGCGGTGGGTCAGCTTCATCTGTGTTAACTGACAGGCCGCCTTCGCGGGCAAGCCCGCTCCCACATTTTGAGCTGTGTACACCTGC
>NZ_JAFLWU010000043.1:0-35138 GCF_017316265.1 Pseudomonas sp. Marseille-Q1929 | reverse complement strand
GTTTTTTTGGCAGTTTGAAGTCCGAATGGGTGCCCGAGGGAGGTTATAGCTCTGAGTACGAGGCCCAGGTAGACATCAACCGATATGTGGCGCGATACAACAGCGTAAGGCGCCACAGCTACAACGGTTATCACTCACCGATAGCGGCGGAAAAGCTAGCAGCGTGAGAACCGAAAAGAATGTCCGAAATTACTGGACCAGTTCAAGCCAGCTCCCACATTTAAAAGCAGCAGTGGTCTCAGGCCTTGCGCATCGGCGGCAGATTCGCCAGTAGCTGCGCATCAATATCCCTGCGCTTCAAAGTCTTGCCCGCCCGCGACGGCGGCTGGCAAATACCGCACACATAGTGCTGCGCCGGCGCATGGGAGTGCGCCACAAACTCACCGGAGCAACACGAGCAGCGGATCAACTCCAGCATGTCGCTTTCAAAGAACCGCACGAGGGTCCAGGCCCGGGTCAGGCCCAGCACCAGCTCGCCTTCCTGGTCGCCGACCTGTTCAAGGTACAGGCGATAGGCTTTGACGAAGGCGTCGATGCGATGCCCGCCAATTTCCATGAGGCTGCGGTAAATGCCGTAGAACAGTGACGAATGAATATTCGGCAGCCACGTCACGAACCAATCGGTGGAGAAGGGCAGCATGCCCTTGGGGGGAGAGGCGCCTCGTACTTCCTTGTAGAGTCGGATCAGGCGGCCTCGGCTGAGCGTGGTCTCCGTTTCCAGCACCTGCAGCCGTGCACCCAGCTCAATCAGTTCGATGGCCAGTTGCACTTGCTGCATTTCGGTGACCAGGCTTTTGTCTGACATGGGTCAGCCTTCCCCGATGCGCAAATCGCCGCTGCGCTCGGCGGACGCCATCAGCAGCGCGGAGTGGATCTCGACCATGCCCAGTTCGCGGGCGTTGCCCAGTACCTTGGACAAGCGCTCGGTTTCTTCAAACACCGGGCGACAGATCAACTGGTTGACCCGCGCCAGTTGGGTCATTTGCTTGCTGCTGAGTTTGCTCAGCAGGTCGGCCATGGGGTCGCTGAGTTTCAGGCGGAAAATCGCGATCTCGCGATCTTTGCGCAATAGATTTTGTGCCAGTAATAAATAGGACAGGTTCAGGTCCTGGATGTCTTCAAGCTCAGTGTTGGTATTTGGCAACTTTCTACCCCTCCCGTTGGGTACTACAGTTCGGCACGCCTAATGGCATGACCTCTGGCAGACAGTGCTGCAAATCGACAAGTACTAAAGTCAGGCTGTTTGAGTTGTACAACGAGTGCCTGGGTGTAGCGTTATTCGGTTATTCATGCTCCCGACCATCCGCTAGCTGGCCGTGAATACCGTTTTTTTAATTTTTTCTAAAGTATTAAGTACGCCGTACGATAACAGACTGAGGAATGATATTTCTTGTCTGTTTTCAGTGTTTTAGCCTACCTCAAAGATATTTTCACACTTATGTGTCGCCCGTAGATGCAGCGTGTAGGTGTTTGTTATTTCTTTCGATACAAATAATGGCTTATTGGTATCACTTGGTTGGAAGATGCACCGTAGGCGTTGTTTAGATTGCTCTTGCGCCGATTGATTTGCATCAACTCACCCAGGTCATTTTGTCGCGCATGCAAGAACCCGTTAACTTGCTCTTCGAGCGCGAGGATCTGGCTGAGTAGTTCAAGTTTGTATTGCTGGCCGCTGGCATCCAGGTCAACTTGGTCTTGCGCGCGGCGCAAGTAAGCGGCGTCAATCAAACCCTGGGACTTTAACGCGAAGATACCGTCCCAGTCGGCGTGTTTGGCGCACTCCAGCAAACGCTGCGATTGTTCGAGCAGTTGTTCGTAGGCCGCGATCAGTTGTGATTGCATCATGTCTACTGCGCTTCCTCGGTCTGCGTGCCAATCGCCCGCCAGGCTGCGGCGACATTCTCCAGCAACTCGGCGGCGGTGTTCAGGGCGGCATCGTCATTGTTCAAGTTCGCGCGCAGCAGCAGGCGAACCACGTAGTCGTAAAGTTGGTCCAGCTGTGCGGCAATCTCGCCGCCTTGTTCCAGGTTCAGCGAGCCGCGCAAACCCTGGCTGACCAGGTTGATCGCCTTGGTGATGGCCTGGCCCTTGGCGGCGATGTTGCCGGCCTGCAAGTGCAGGCGCGCGATGCGCAGCGTGGCCTGGTAACTGTCGAACAGCATCACGATGTGCTGGTGGGGTGAGGCCGCCAAAATGCCGCTTTCCACGCCCACCTTGGCGTAGGCATTCGCGTCTCGATAGGCGTTCATCTCGTGTGCTCCGGGTGGGTCATCAGCTGTCGCTGTTCAGGGCGTCGAACTGGGTGGTGAGGTAGTCCGCAGTCGAGCTGAGCGACGCGATCAGGGTGTCGAGTTGGGTGAACTGTTCGGTCCAGCGCGCCATTTCGGAGTCGATCAGCGCCTGTTTTTCGTCGTAGCGGTCTTCCAGTTGCTCCAGCTTGGTCGCCAGGCTGTCGGTGCGCGCCACGATCAGGCCGTCGTCCTCGTCCAGGTAGGTGTCGAGGTCGGTGGTCATCTGGCCGATAAAACCGGACTTGCCATCGGTGCCGACAAAGAACTCCGAGACGCCATCGATGTTGTCGGTGATCGCGCTGGTCAGGGTGTCTTCGTCGATCAGCAAGGTGCCATCGACTTCCAGGGAAATACCCAGCTGCGACAAATAGCTGAAGGTGCCGCTGCCCACCGCGCTGTACAGGTCACTGCTGAGCTTGGTGCTGATGCGCCGCGTGGTCGAGTCGCCGAGCAACTCGCCCGCGGTGTCGGCATCGGCGTCGTAGGAGGTGAGGGTGTCGACGGTGGACACGTAGCTGTTATAGGCGCTGACGAATGATTCGATGGCGTCGTAGATCGCGTCGGTGTCCTGGGAAATCGTCAGGGTTTGCGAGCTGCCGACGGCGGACAGGTTCAGCGTGACGCCTTGCAACGCGTCTTCGACGGTGTTGCTCTGGCTGGTGACCGCGATGCCGTTGATGGTCAGCTCGGCGTCCAGGGCTTCGACGGTCTGGGTCATGTTGCCCGTGCTGCCGTCGTAGCCGAACAGGCTGGAGGCGGTATCGCTGCTGTCGTCGCCGCTGTAGGTCACGGTCATGGCCGACTCGGTGCCGGTGCTGTCCGAGGTCAAGACCAGGCGGTACGGCGTGCCCGTGCCGTCGTTGACGATGGACGCGGTCACCCCAGCACCGGATGCGTTGATCGCCGTGCGAATGCCTTCCAGGGTGTTGTTGCTGCTGCTCAGGGTGATCGACACCGCGTCGGCCGTGCCCACTTGCAAGGTCAGGGTGCCGGTGCCGAGGGCCGTGGTCTTGCTCGCGACGCCATCGGTGGTGAGGCTCTGGGCCTGGGCCAACTGGGTCACTTCCAGCTTGTACGTGCCGGCGACGGCGTCGCTGGTGGTCGCGGCGGTCACGCCGCTGCCGGACAGGCTGGTGGTCAACGACGTGTACAGGCTGGAATCGGCCAGGGCTTCGGCGGCGGTTTGCAGTTTGGTCAGGGCGCTGGTCAGGGTGCCGTAGGCGGTGATCTCGGCGTTGACCGAGGTTTCCTGATTGGTGATGGGCGTCAGCAGGCTGGCTTCCTTGGACTCTTCCAGGCTGGTCAGGATGCTGTCCAGGTCAAGGCCGGAGCCGACCCCGAGAGAGGTAATGGTTGCAGTCGACGAGGTGGTGGAGGTCGTGGTTGCCATGGGTGTGCCTGTCCTGGGGTGCGTTTGAACGCAACATCGGCCAATCGCGGGCCCGTCTTTAGGGGCGCGCCGATTTTTTTCAGACCTGCATCGCCATCACGTCCTTGTAGGCGGTGAGCAGGCGGTTGCGCACCTGCACGCCCATCTGGAACGCGACGCTGGCTTTCTGCGAATCGGCCATCACATCACTCAGCGACACCGATTCACTGCCGGCCTGGAACGCGTTGGACTGACGGGTGGCGGTCTGCTGCAACTGGTTGATGCGCTGCAGCGACGACTGCAGCTCGCCAGCAAAACCACCGGCGGGCGCGCTGCGTTGTGCGCTCGCGCCTTCGGCCTGTTCGGCCAGCAGCGACAGTTGTTGCAGGGCATTGGTCAGGGCGGATGGGTTCATGGTGCCGGTTCCACAAGTTGCTATCAGGCCAGCAGGTTAACAAGCCTGGCCCCGGGCACATTCGCCCAATTGACCGCAAAAGCAGTGGCTTTTCCGGCCTTTGGCTTTGGCCGTTTTCGCCAGAATGGCCGCCTACTACTGTTACCGGACGCTGCAATGTCTTTCGCACAGGCCCTACCTTCGTGAGTACCGCAGTCCTGGCCAAAGGCGCGCAAAAAAACCTGGCGACCCCGGTCCCTGTCAAACCCCTGGATGCGTTGACCACGCTGTTCCGTCGCCAACCGTTGGTGCCGTTGCTGATGGCCGCTGCGGCGGTGATCGCGGTGGTGGTCGCCTTGCTGCTGTGGGCGCGCCAGCCGGAATACCGCGTGCTGTTTTCCGGCCTCAGCGAGGCCGACGGCGGGCAGATCATCAGCGAGCTGGACAAGCGCGCCGTGCCCTATCGCCTCAGCGAAGGCGGCAATACCATCCTGGTGCCCAGCGACAAGATGGGCGCCCTGCGCCTGCAACTGGCCGAGCAAGGCTTGCCCAAGGGCGGCAGCGTCGGCTTTGAATTGCTCGACAAGCAAGCCTTCGGGGTCAGCCAGTTCGCTGAACACCTCAATTACCAGCGCGGCCTGGAAGGCGAGCTGGCGCGCACCATCGAGTCCCTCGGCCCGGTGGCCAAGGCGCGGGTGCACCTGGTGATGGCCAAGCAATCGGTATTTGTGCGCGATCGCGAAGCCGCCCGCGCCTCGGTGGTGTTGACCCTGCAACCCGGCCGCGAAGTCGGGCCGAGCCAAACCAGCGCGATTGTGCATCTGGTCACCTCCAGCGTGCCGGAGCTGAGCGTGGACGCGGTCACCGTGGTCGACCAGAACGGCCGCCTGCTGTCCCAGACCCATGGGGACAACAGCGGCGTCGACGGTTCGCAACTCGACTATGTGCACGAGATCGAGCGCTCCTACCAGCGCCGCATCGAAGACATCCTCACGCCGCTGCTGGGCAGCCAGAACGTGCACGCCCAAGTGGTCGCCCAGGTGGATTTTTCCAGCCGCGAAAGCACCGCCGAACGCTACGCGCCGAACCAGGACAGCAACGCCGCCGCCGTGCGCAGCAAGCAAACCTCCGAGCATGTGCAGGACGGCGACGATGCCGGCCGTGGCGTGCCCGGCGCGCTGACCAACTCACCGCCCAACACCCCGGCTCCGACCAAGGCCAACGCGCCGACCCCGGCGGGCGGCAGCGCTGCGACGCCGGAGGCGAAAACCGCGAAGAGCGCCAGCCAAAGCGAGCGCATGATCAACTACGAGGTGGACCGCAACGTCGAGCACGTCAAGTCCAGCTTGGGCACCCTGCAGCGCCTGACCACGGCGGTGGTGGTCAACTACCGCACGGTGCTCAAGGACGGCAAGCCGACCAGCGAAGCGCTGAGCAAGGATGAACTCGACAGCATCAACAACCTGGTGCGCCAGGCCATGGGTTTTACCGAAAGCCGTGGCGATGCACTGCAAGTTATCAACAGCCCGTTTGTGGAGGCCGATACCAGCGTCGATGAACAGCCGTGGTGGAAAACCCCCGAGGCCTACAACCTGCTGAGCACCGGCCTGCGCTACCTCGCCGTGGCATTGGCGGCGCTGGCGCTGTGGTGGATCGTGTTGCGCCCGATGCAGCGACGCAACGCGGCGCACACCCAGGCGCTGTTGGCGAGCAACGCCGAGCCGGGCACGGCCTTGGTACCGTCCAGCACCGGCACCAACCTGGTGGTCGCCGGCCAGGAAAACGCCCCGCATACATTGCCGCGCAAGTCGGCGGTGTACGAACAGAACATGCAGAGCCTGCAACAGATCGCGGCCGAAGACCCGCGACTGGTGGCCATGATCGTGCGCGGATGGATGAAGAAAAATGACTAGCAAGATCAGCGGTTCGCGGCGCAGCGCCATCCTCTTACTGTCCCTGGATGCGGACAGCGCGGCAGAAGTGTTCAAGTTTTTGCCCAGCGAAGACGTCGAGGCCATCAGCATGGAAATGGCGCGCCTGAGCCAGGTGTCCCATGAAGAAATGCGCCAGGTGCTCGAAGAATTCATGGACGAGACCGACCAGTACGCCGCCATTAATATCCAGACCAGCGACCATATCCGCGCCGTGCTGACCAAGGCCCTGGGCAGCGAGCGGGCGGCCAGCCTGATTGACGATATCCTCGAAAGCACCAACACCGGTTCGGGCATCGACAAGCTCAACCTGATGGAAGCCTCGATGGTGGCCGAGATGATCCGCGACGAACACCCGCAGATCATCGCCACCATCCTCGTGCACCTGGAGCGTCACCAGGCCTCGGACATCTTGCAATTGCTGCCGGACCGCCTGCGCAACGACATCATCCTGCGCATCGCCACGTTCAGCGGCGTGCAGCCGGTGGCGTTGCAGGAACTCACCGAAGTGCTCGGCGTGATGCTCGACGGCCAAAGCCTCAAGCGCAGCAAAATGGGCGGCGTGCGCACGGCGGCGGAGATCCTCAACCTGATGAGCTCGGCCCACGAAGAGCTGGCCATCGGCACCGTGCGCGAACACAGCGACGACCTGGCGCAGAAGATCCTCGACGAAATGTTCCTGTTCGAAAACCTTATCGACGTGGACGACCGTGGCATCCAGACCCTGTTGCAGCAGGTCGATCAGAATTCCCTGGCCATCGCCCTCAAGGGCTCGCCGCCGGCGCTGCTCGAACGCTTCCTGCACAACATGTCCCAGCGTGCCGGGCAGTTGTTCCGCGAGGACATGGAAGCGCGCGGGCCGATCCGCATGTCGCAGATCGAATCCGAACAGAAGGCCATTCTCGCCGTGGTGCGGCGCTTGTCCGACAGTGGCGACATCGTGACCGCACGCGGCAACGACACCTATGTCTGAGCGCTGGCAACCCTGGCAGATGGACCCGCTGGGCAGCCCGGCGGCGGCCAGCGACGACCCCCACGGCAGCCACCGCGAACGCCTGCGCAAGCAAGCCTTCCAGCACAAGCTGGAGATGCAGGTGCTGCGCGAAAAAACCATCGCCGAGGCCCAGCAAGTCGGGCACGCCCAAGGTGTGGAGCAGGGTTATGCACTGGGCCTGGACGAAGGTCGCCAAGCCGCTGCCGTGGAGTTGCAGCAGCAGATTGCCGTGACCCTGCAACCGCTGCTGGAGCTGTGCCGCAATTTTGATCAAGCGTTGAAAGCCTTGGACACGCAGATCGCCCGGCAACTGGTGCGCATCGCCCTGGACGCCGCCGAGCAGTTGGCCGGCGAAGCCTTGAACGCGCAGCCGGAACAGGTGCTGGTATTGGTGAAACGCCTGCTCGACAGCGACCTGGAACTCACCGGCAAGCCCAAGCTGTGGCTCAACCCCGACGATTTGCAACGCGTGCAGGACAGCCTCGGCGCACAGATCGACGCGGCGGGCTGGGTGTTGCACGCCGACGCCGCGATGCAGGCGGGCGGTTGCCGGGTGGTCAGCGCGGGCGGTGAGCTGGATGCGTCGCGGCCGTCGCGCCTGGCGCTGCTCACTCGCAACGTCGAGCGCGTGTTGGATGCGTTGCCATGAATCCGCATCTCGCGCGCTGGAGCGGTGTGCTCGATACGCTGCACGGCCAAGCCTTGCAGGTCGCGCCGCACCTGCGCAGCGGGCGCATCACCCGCGCCACCGGCATGGTGTTGGAAGCGGTGGGCCTGCGCCTGCCGTTGGGCGGGGCGTGTCGCATCGAGCTGGAAGGCGTGTTCGCCGAGGCCGAAGTGGTGGGGTTTGCCGGGGACACGCTGTACCTGATGCCGCTCGCGGAAATCCACGGCCTGCAACCCGGCGCACGGGTCTTTGCGGCGGACGAAGGCGGTGGCAATCGCAGTTTTCCATTGGGCATGGCCTTGCTCGGGCGCGTGCTCGACAGCGGCGGCCAGCCGTTGGACGGGCGCGGACCGTTGCTCGGCGCCCATCACGCCGGCTTGCATACGCAGCCGTTGAACCCGCTCAAGCGGGCGCCGATTGATCGGCAGATCGACGTCGGCATTCGTGCGATCAACGCCTTGCTGTGCGTCGGCCGTGGCCAGCGCCTGGGTTTGTTTGCCGGTTCCGGCGTGGGCAAGTCGGTGCTGCTGGGCATGATGGCGCGCTACACCCAGGCCGATGTGATCGTGGTCGGCTTGATTGGCGAGCGGGGCCGCGAAGTGCAGGACTTTATCGACAATATCCTCGGTGAAGAGGGCCTGCGCCGCTCGGTGGTGGTGGCGGCTCCCGCTGACACATCGCCGTTGCAACGCCTGCAAGGCGCGCTGTATGCGACGCGGGTTGCCGAGGATTTTCGCGAGCAGGGCAAGGACGTACTGTTGATCATGGATTCGCTGACCCGCTACGCCATGGCCCAGCGCGAAATTGCCCTGGCCGTGGGCGAGCCGCCGGCCACCAAAGGTTATCCACCGTCGGTGTTCGCCAAGTTGCCCAAGCTGGTGGAACGCACCGGCAACGGCCCGCCGGGTGGCGGTTCGATCACTGCGTTCTATACGGTGCTCAGCGAAGGCGACGACCAGCAGGACCCGATTGCCGACTCGGCGCGGGCGATCCTCGACGGGCATATCGTGCTGTCGCGCCAGTTGGCCGAAAGCGGGCACTACCCGGCCATCGATATCGAAGCGTCCATCAGCCGCGCCATGACCGCCATCGCCAGCGACGCCCAGCAGCGCAAGGCCAACCAGCTCAAGCAGATGCTCTCGCGTTACCAGCGCAACCGCGACCTGATCAGCGTCGGCGCCTACGCCCAGGGCCACGATGTGCAACTCGACCGTGCCGTGGGGTTGTACCCGCATATCGAGCGCTTCCTGCAACAACGCATTGATGACCGCGCCAGCGTCGACGAGACCCTGCACGGCCTCAGTTTGTTGTTCCCCGGCAACTGACCTTTTCGAGTAATCACCGATGGCTAATCAATCGCTGCACCTGCTGATCGAAATGGCCGCCAAGGCCCGAGACGTCGCGGCCCGCGCCCTGGCGCAGAGCCGCAGCGCTGAGCAGCAGGTGATCAACCAGTTGCGCACCCTCGACCAGTACCAGCAGGAATACCGCCAGAACTTGCAAGTGGAGTTGGCCAGCGATGGCATGAGCCCGTCGGCGCTGACCAATTACCGCGGCTTTTTGCAGTCGCTGGAAGAAGCGGTGGAGCGCGCGCAAAAAAGCCTGGAGCGGCATCGCAAGCAAGTCGCCCATCACCAGCTCACGTGGATGGCGCAGTGGCGCAAGGTCAGCTCGATTGAAGCGCTGCTGGCGCGGCGGGCCCAGCAGGAACAGGTGCTGGCGGGGCGGGTGGAGCAACGGCAGTCCGATGAGCTGGCCAGCCAGTTGCGGCGCCGGGTTGCGGCGTTTCCTTCTTCCATCGATAGCGGTCTTTAAGGAACAACATGGATATTCTCGCGACGTTAGTGCCGACTGCTGCGCCCGCGCCGGTGGCGGACAGTGTTGCCGTGGAGGCGCCGGTGGCGCTGGCGGATTCGTTTGAGGCGGTGTTGAGCCAGGTGGTTGCGCCGGTGCCGCAAGCGTTGCCGGTGGTGCAGGCGCCGGTTCCGGTTCCGGTCCAGCCGCCTGTGGCCGTCGCCCCTGCGCCCGTTGCGCCGGTCGTCGTGCAAGTGCTGCCCGTGGAAGAGCCCGAGGCTGAGCTGCCGCCCGTGTTGCCGGATGAACCGGTGGCTGAAGCCGAAGTGACAAAACCAACGACGGCGGCTGACAGCACCCTCGACGATATCCGCCAGCGCATGGCCCTGATCGAAAGCGCCGGGCAACTGGACGCTTCGGCAGTGATCGTCGCGCCGCCGATTCCGCTTAGCCTGCCGGTACCGGTCAACGTCACTCCGACCGCGCCCGAGCCCGTGATCAGCCGCGCGCCAACCCAGGCCCCGAGCCTGCCGGTCGCGGCGGAGGATGAGCCCGACACGCCAGAACCGGTGGACCTGCCGGACGCCATGCCCGCGTTGGTCGCCACCGTGGCGGAGGCGATCCCGCAGGTGCGCCCGCAGGCTGACGACAGCCAACCCGACAACCCTGATTCGCCTGGCGTGTTCAGCCTCGCGCCGGCACCGGCCAGCCCGGTCGCAGCCCCCGTCGCCGACAACGATCTGGTCGTCGCCGCCGCAGTCGGCAGCACCGACTGGGCCGCCGACCTCGGCCAGCAGATGGTCGATATGGTCAGCCGTGGCGACAGGCAAGTCGACCTGCACTTGCACCCCGCCGACCTCGGCCCACTGTCCATCAGCCTCGATCTGAACGACGGCACCACCCAGGCGCAGTTCCAGGTCGCCCATGCCTCGGTGCGCGCGGCGGTGGAGCAGGCGTTGCCGCAATTGCGCGAGGCGCTGGCGAGCCAGGGCATTGCGCTGGGGCAGGCGTCGGTCAGCGATCAGTCCTCGCGCGGCAGTGCGCAGCGTGATCCGCAGCCGTCAGCGTTCAGCCGCAGCGACACCTCGCCAGTGGCCGAACCGGTGGTGGTGCAACAGGTGCAGCTGGCCCGCTCGGCGATTGACCTGTACGTGTGAATCCCAAATCAAAACAGCGAGATACCGCCGTTACCCGTGTCTTATCGCGCCATGGGCGGGGCGGGGCGCTGGTCATACTGGCGCCCTGCCTGATCGTTTCCCTTCATTGCATGGTTCCCGCCAATGACCGCCACCCGCAAAACCCCCTGGCTCTTGATTGTGTTGCTGGCGCTGGCCGTCGTCGCCGCAAGTACCGGTGGTACCTACCTCTACCTGAGCCAGGTGGATGTCGCCAAGGCCGCGCCGGTGGCGAACAAACCCCAGGCGCCACGCTTGGTCACGGTGGCCCCGATGACGGTGAACCTGTCCAACGAGCGCGATGAGCCGAGCCTGCTGTATGTGGGGTTCGCCCTGGAAGTCGCCGACGACGCGACCCAAGCCCAACTGAGCGACTACATGCCGCAATTGCGCAGCCAGTTGCTGACCCTGGTCAGCGGCCAGAACAGCACGCAGTTGATCACCCCCCAAGGCAAGGCCGCCTTGGCCGCGCGCATCCTCGACGCCCTCAAGCAACCGCTGGCGCCGCAGCAACCCGCCCCCGCGTTGCTGCGCGTGCTGTACACCGACTTTATCGTGCAGTAACCCATGGCCATCGACGATTTGCTCTCCCAGGACGAGATCGACATGCTGCTGCGCGGCAGCGACGAGACCGACGCCGCCCATGAAGAAGCCGGCACCCTCGACGCCGCGCGGGTCCGCCCGTATGACCCGGCGACCCAGCACCGGGTGATCCACGAGCGCTTGCACGCGCTGGACATCATCAACGAGCGCTTCGCCCGTTATTTCCGCATGAGCCTGTTCAACCTGATCCGGCGCAGCATCGACATCACCGTCAAAAGCGTGCGCTACCAGAGCTACAGCGAATTCTCGATGCACATGCCGATGCCCACCAACATCAACCTGCTGGCGATGAAACCTTTGCGCGGCACCGCGTTGGTGGTGTTCCCGCCAGCGGTGGTGTTCATGGTGGTGGACAACCTGTTCGGTGGCGACGGGCGCTTTGTGACCAAGTCCGAAGGCCGCGAATTCACCCGCACCGAACAGCGCATCATCCAGCGTCTGCTGGGGCTGTCGGTGGACGCCTACAAGGGCGCGTGGAAGTCGGTGTACCCCCTGGAAATCGAATACCTGCGGTCGGAGATGCAGGCCAAGTTCGCCAACATCACCAGCTCGCCGAATGAAATCGTGGTGAATGCCACCTTCCACCTGGAGGTCGGCAACCTCTCCAGCGATTTCAATATCGTGATTCCGTACCTGATGATCGAGCCGATGCGCCAGTTGCTCAACGGCCCGCTGACGGACACCAATCCCGAGGAAGAGCGCCATTGGAACAAGCGCATGGCGGGCGAAATCGCGCAGTCGGAGATTGAACTGATCGCCGACTTTGTCGAAATGGATGCGCGCGTCGGGCAAGTCATGGCGCTGAAAGTCGGCGACGTGCTGCCCATCGAACTGCCCGACATCATCAGCGCGCGGGTCGATGGCGTACCGGTCATGACCTGTGAATACGGCAGCCAGAACGGCCTGCGCGCCTTGTTGGTGAAGGACCTGGTCGATCATTCCCTGAGCCTTTCTTCCTCCTCCTCCAGCCGATTCGTGAAGGGCCACGTCCCCACAGCCAAGGACTCCGAGCATGACTGATCCAACTGTTACCGAGCCCCAAGAGCCGGATGAATGGGCCGATGCCCTGGCCGAACAAACCATCGCCGAAGGGGCCGATGACCCGTGGGCAATTGCCCTGGCCGAACAAGAGGCCGCTGATGCGGCGCTGGAAAGCCCGGCACCGAGCATCGGTTCCAGTGTGTTCAAGCCGCTGTCGCCGGCGCAGCCCGCCGCCGCTGCGCGCGAGCTGGAAATGATCATGGATATTCCGGTCAAGCTCAGCGTGGAGCTTGGCCGTACGCGCATCACCATCAAGCAGTTGCTGGAGCTGGCCCAGGGCTCGGTGCTGGCGCTGGATGGCCTGGCGGGCGAGCCGATGGACATCCTCATCAACAGCTACCTGATCGCCCAGGGCGAAGTGGTGGTGGTGGATGACAAGTACGGGATCCGTATCACCGAAATCATCACGCCGTCCGAACGCGTGCAAAAGCTCAACCGATGAACAGCGCAAGCCCGCCGCTCGGCGTGCCCACGGACAGCGTGATGAACCTGGCGCTGCTGGGTAAAACCGCACTGGCCCTGGCGGTGGTGCTGGGCTGCGTGCTGGTGTTTGGCTGGCTCGCCCGACGCATGGGCACGCGGGCGTTGGTTCCCGGCAAGCAGCTGCGGGTGGTCAGCAGCACAGGCCTGGGCCAGCGCGAAAAAGTGGTGATTGTGGAAGTGCGTGGGCAATGGCTGGTGCTCGGCGTGACGGCGCAGCAGGTTACGGCGCTGGCGCAGATGGACGCGCCGCCGCCTGAGCCCGAAGCGGTGGTCGCTGAGCGTTTTTCCGAACGTCTGGCCAATGCCTTGTCGCGCAAGGGCCGTTCTTCATGACTGGCATGGAAGGCCTCAGCGCTTTCACCGGGCAAGCGGCTGGCCAGCAATGGTCGCTGAGCCTGCAAACCTTGTTGCTGCTCAGCGCCATGGCGTTCTTGCCGGCGATCCTGCTGATGATGACCGGCTTCACCCGCATCATCATTGTGCTTGGCCTGCTGCGTACGGCCATCGGCACCACGTCGGCGCCGCCGAACCAGGTGCTGTTGGGGTTGGCGTTGTTCCTGACGTTTTTCGTGATGTCGCCGACCCTCGATCAGGCTTACGAAAAGGCCTGGTTGCCGTTCTCCCATGATGAGATCTCGGTGGAACAATTCCTCAAGGACGGCAGCCAGCCGTTTCGCAAGTTCATGTTGACCCAGACCCGCCAGGCCGACCTTGCACTGTTCGCGCGGCTGGCGCAGATCGACGACCTGCAAGGCCCCGACGACGTGCCCATGCGTGTGCTGCTGCCGTCGTTTGTCACCAGCGAACTGAAGACCGCGTTCCAGGCCGGTTTCACCATCTTTATCCCGTTCCTGATCATCGACCTGGTGGTGGCGAGCGTGCTGATGGCGCTGGGCATGATGATGGTGCCGCCGGCCACGATTTCCCTGCCGTTCAAGCTGATGCTGTTTGTGCTGGTGGACGGCTGGCAATTGCTGCTCGGTTCGCTGGCGCAGAGTTTTTACACCTGATGAGGCGCCGCCGATGACCCCGGAAATGGTGATGGACCTGGCTTACAAAGGCATGCGCATGAGCATGATCGTGGCCGCGCCCGTGTTGTTCGTGACCCTGTTTATCGGCCTGTTGGTGAGCCTGTTCCAGGCCGCCACGCAGATCAACGAATCCACCCTGTCGTTTATTCCCAAGATCATCGGCGTGTGCGTGGTGCTGGTGATCGCCGGGCCGTTGATCATGGAAATGCTCGTGGATTACACCCGTGCCCTGTTCACCAGCCTGCCCACGCTGATCGGCTGACGCGCCGTGATCGAAGTCAGCTCGGCGCAGCTGCAACTGTGGCTGACAGGCTTTTTCTGGCCGTTCTGCCGAGTGCTCGCGTACCTGATGAGCGACCCGATCCTGGGGCACAAGAACGTGTCAAGCCAGGTCAAGGTCGGGCTGGCGATGTTGCTGGCGTTCCTGCTCGCACCGAACCTGCCGCCGTTGCCCCAGGTGGCGCTGTTCTCCTGGCCAGGGCTCGGCGTGATCGTGGAACAGGTGCTGATCGGCATGGCGCTGGGCATGGTCATGCGCGTGACCCTGGCGGTGGTGGAAATGACCGGCGACATCTGCGGCATGCAGATGGGCTTGGCGTTTGCCACGTTTTTTTCCGCCGATACCAGCACCAACAGCCTGGTGCTGTCGCGGTACCTGGGGATGATTACCGTGCTGATGTTCCTCGCGCTTGATGGGCATTTGATGGTGCTGGAGTTGCTGGCCGGCACGTTCAAGACACTGCCGATTGGCAACCTGCGTTTCGACCCGAACGCCTGGCAGCTGATTGCGCGATACGGCAGCACGATCTACCTGACCGGCTTGTTGCTGGCGTTGCCGATGGTGGGCACGTTGCTGATCATCAGCCTGGCCATGGGCATCCTCAACCGCGTGTCGCCTCAGCTCACGGTGTTTTCGGTGGGGTTTCCGCTGACGTTATCGGTGGGGTTGATTCTGCTGATGGTGGTGATGGGCGACCTGGGGCCGTTTCTGGCGACGTTGCTCAGCAATACCCTGCATTTCATGCAGTACCTGACGGACAACATGGCCGTTCCCTGAAGCTACTGCGATCCAACTGTGGGACCTGGCTTATGTGGGAGCTGGCTTGCCTGCGATAGCGGTGGGTCAGCCAGCACCTGTGTCGCCTGATACACCGCCATCGCGGGCAAGCCCGCTCCCACAGTTTTTACCCAGTTCAGGTGGTTAGATGTATTCGAACAGGGACATCTTCTGGATGCTGACAAACGTTTGCAGAGCCACTTGCAGCGAAGCTTGTGTGGGAGCTGGCTTGCCTGCGATAGCGGTGGGGCAGCCAGCACTTGTGTCGCCTGATACACCGCCATCGCGGGCAAGCCCGCTCCCACAGTTTTTACCCAGTTCAGCCGGTTAGATGTATTCGAACAGGGACATTTTCTGGATGCTGACGAAGGTTTGCAGAGCCACTTGCAGCGAAGCTTGTGTGGGAGCTGGCTTGCCTGCGATAGCGGTGGGTCAGCCAGCACCTGTGTCGCCTGATACACCGCCATCGCGGGCAAGCCCGCTCCCACAGTTTTTATCCAGTTCAGGTGGTTAGATGTATTCGAACAGGGACATCTTCTGGATGCTGACGAAGGTTTGCTGGGCGGCTTGCAGGGCCACTTGCAGGGAGGTGTATTGCGTCACCGACTCGGTGTAGTCCGCATCCACCAACCCCGACAATCGTTCCGTGTAGCTCAACGCCAGGTCGTCGCCGATGGTGTCGAGCACGTCCAGTTGATTGAGCCGCGAACCCACCGAGGTCTGCACCGTCAGCACCGTGTCCTGGGCGTTGCTCAGTTGGCGGCTGGCGGTAGAGAGGGTGTTGTTCAGGCTGGCTCTGTCGGCGTCGGTTTCCACTGGGGTTTGCAGCACGGAGATCAGGTTTTTCAGGGTGGCGAACAGGTCCGGGTCGGCGTCGGCGGCTTTGCTGACGCTGATGCTGTCGCCGTCGACCGGGGTGCCGCTGAGGGTCAGGGACAGGCCGTTGACTTGCAGGGTGTCGCCCGAGGTGTAGGCCACCGGGGTGGCGCCGTCGAGGCTGTATTGCGCGGTGCCGTCGGCGGCGGTGCTGAAGGTCAGACTGAAGCCGCTGCCGTAGTTGGCGGCTGTGGTGTCGGTGATGGTCGGGCCGCTGAAGGTGACGCTGCCGCTGTTGTCGCCGGCTTCGGCGATAAAACCCGCCGAGCTGCTCACCGATTGGAAAATCGTCGCGCCGGTGTCGCCGCTGGCCATGCTCTGGGTCGAACTGACCAGTTGCGTGACCACATTGCTGTCGCCCTGGTAAACCATGTTGCCGTCGGCATCCGCTGCGAACGCCGGGCTTTGGCTCTGGTAGCCGGAAAACAGGTAGTTGCCGTTGCTGTCCGTGGCGTTGGCCAGGGTGACGAGGGTGTCGTACACGCCTTGCAACGAGGTGGCGATGGACTCGCGGTCGGCGTCGCTCAACGTACCGTTGTTGGCCTGCACGATCAGCGAGCGCGCGCTGGTGATTGCATCGTTGATGCTGTCCAGGGTGCTTTCTTCCTGGGACAACGAGGTGCTGATGCTGCTGCGCGCATCGGCGTATTGCTCATTGGCGGCAATTGCCTGGCGCACGTTGACGGCTTGCGCGGCGGCCAGCGAGTCGTCGGACGGCGTGACCACCCGCGTGCCGCTGGCCACTTGTTGGGCGGCGGTCTGGTAGGCACTTTCCTGGGCCAGCATGGAGGTGAGGCTTTGGTTGTAAATCGTCGCACTGCTCAGGCGCATGGCGGCGCTCCTTTAATTGATGTCGAGGATGGTGTCGAGCAGGCTGGTGCCGACTTCAACCACCTTTGCGCAGGCCTGGTAGTACTGCTGGTAGACGATCAGGTTGGCCGCCTCCTCGTCCAGGTTGACCCCCGATTCCGACTGTTGCAGCGTCGTCAGTTGTTCGGTGAGGCTGGTCTGGGTTTCCAGTTGCCCGGCGACTTTGCTCGCGGTGCTGCCCACATCGCTGACCAGCGCCGAATAGGTCTGGCTGAGGGTCTTGCTGCCGCCGACGATGCTGTCGGTTTGCAGGTTGAGCATGGCCAGGGCGTTGCTGTTGTCGCTGCTGCCGGTGGACGTGCCGGCCGCGATCAGGCTGCCGTCGCTGGTCAGGGTGGTGAAGCTGCTGGCGGCGTTGCGCGTGGGCAAGATCAGGAAACTGTCGCCGTCGTCGGCGGTGCCGCTGATGGCCACGCTCATGCCGGCGAAGGTCAGCGTGCCGCTGTCGTAGGCCGAGGTGACGCTGGCGCCGGTGTCGTTGCGGGTCACGCTGTAGCCGTCGCTGTCGGAATAGCTGACGGTGTAGTCGGTGGCGGCGAGGGCGCTGACGTCGTCGCTGAAGGTGGCGCTGAGGGTCGCGTCGCCGGTGTTGGTGGTGTTGCCGTAGACGCTTGGATCGTCCACCGAGAACAGTGCGCTGCCGCTGTCGCCATTGAGGTCGATGCCGGAGGCCTGCAAGGTGTTGAAGGCTTGGGTCAGGCTGACCGCGAGGATGCCCAGCTGGTTTTGCGCGTCGCTCAGGCTGTTGTCGCGAAAGTCCATCAGGCCGCCGAGGGAGCCGCCTTCAAACGTCGAGTCGTCGAGTGTGGTGGTGTGGCCGGCGGCGTCCACGTAGGTGACCACGGTTTGTGTCGGGTCGCTGGCCGAGACGGCGGTTTGCAGGTCGAAGCTGCTATTGCCCGACACCAACGCCAGGCCGTTGCTCAGGGACACGGTGTAGCTGCCGTTGTCCTGGCTGGTGACGTCGACATCCACCAGTTCGCTGAGTTGGCTGACCAACAAATCGCGCTGGTCGAGCAGGGCGTTGGAGGTGGAACCCAGGGCGTCACTCAGGCTGATCTTTTTGTTGAGCCCGGCGATCTGTTCGGTGAGGTCGTTGACCTGGCTGACCTGGTCGTCGATCTGGCTGTTGACGTCGTTGGCCATGTCATCGAGGTAGCTGCCCAGCTGGGTGAACTGCGAGGTCAGGGTCTGCGCGGCACCGATCACTTCTTCGCGGGCGGCGGTGTCGCTGGCGTCGGAGGTCAGGGTTTGCAGGGCCGAGAAGAAACTCTGCATCAGCGTGTCGAGGCTGGCGTCGCCGTCGGCGAGCAGGCTGTCGATCTGGTCGACCTCGGTCTGGTAGGTGGACAGCGCGCTTTCGGCGCTGATGGAGCTGTTGAGCTGGGTGGTGACGAACTGGTTGTACTGGCGATCCACACTGGAGATCTGCACGCCGCTGCCCGAGGTGGACTCGGAGAAGTTCGCCACCTGCAAGGTGTAGCCCGCCGTGTAGGCGTTGGTGGTGTTGCTGCTGCTGGTGCTGAGGGCGATCTGCGCGGCGGACAGGCCGCTGACGCCAATGGAAATAATGCTCATCGAGAAGCTCCTGGGCTACATGCTTGGCACTATCGGCCCGGCGATGGGGTGAATTGACCCCTGGCCTATAAATCGTTGCGTGCTTGTGTGGTGGGCAAGGGGCCGATGGTGGCCATGACGGAAATCAGCTTTTGCGCATAACGCGGGTCGGTGGCGTACCCGCCCTGTTGCAGCGCGACGGCGGCTTGCGGTGCGTCGCCGGCCGTGCGCACGGCGGCGTAGCCGGGGCGGCTGCGCATTAGGCGCGCGTAGTCGGTGAAAGCGGCTTCGTCGCTGGCGTACACGCGGAAACTTTCCAGCTGCTTTTGCGCCTGGGCGTCGCTGTATTCGGTGGTCAGCACTTGGGTGGTCGCGCCTTGCCAAGCGCCGCCGGCCTTGATGCCGAAGAGGTTGTGGCTGTCGGCGCCCTGGGCGGTGGTGATGGTGCGCCGGCCCCAGTCGGTTTCCAGCGCGGCCTGGGCCAGGATCAGTTCGGCGGGCACGCCACTGTTGCGCGCGGCGGTTTGTGCCGGGCCGCTGAGGCGGGCGATGAAGGCTTGCACGTGCTCGGGCTGGTCGCTGTTGCTGGCGCTGACTTCGCGGCGTTTCCAGGCTTCGAAAGGTGAGCGCGTCGGCAGATCGAGGAATGCGGTGGTGGCGGCGCTCAGTTCAGGGTTCTGTTGCGCGGCGTAGCCGCTCAGTTGCCGGGTGAGCTGTTCAGCCAGGCCGATGCCCTTGCCCGACAGGCTCTGCGCCCATTGCTGGTCGAGCATCTCGGTGTACAGCTCGGTTTGCGAGTTGCTCGACAGCTCGGACTTGGGCACCGCCGCGCGCATGCTTTTGAGCATCATCTGGATAAACACTGCCTCGAACTGCTTGCTGGCTTCCTTGAGCCCGGCATGGGGGTCCAGGTGCGCGCGGTTGCGCAGATGATCAAGGCCCTGCACGTCCAGGGCAAAGTGATCGGTGCTTTTCATCAGATGATCTCCAGCTCAGCCCGCAGGGAGCCTGCGGCCTTGAGCGCTTGCAGGATGACCATCAAATCCTGTGGCGTGGCGCCGAGGGCGTTGAGGCCCTTGATCACGTCCATCAAGTTGGCTGTGCCTTCCAGCAGGTGTAGCGAGCCGCCCTGGGATTCGATGGAAATATTGCTCTGGGACGTGACGGCGGTCTGCCCACCACTGAACGCACCGGGCTGGCTGACGGTGTTGGTGGTGTCGATGATCACCGACAAGTTGCCGTGGGCCACGGCCGCGCGGTACAGCTTCACCGAGCTGTTGAGCACGATGGAGCCGGTGCGTGAATCGAGGATGACTTTTGGCCGCGCCTGGATCGGCAGCACTTCGATGCTTTCGATGCGCGCCATGAAGTTGGTGCGCTCGTTGGGCGACACCGGCCCCTGGATCTCGATCAGCCCGCCGTCCACGGCCGAGGCCACGGTGCGGCGCATGTCCAGGTTGATCGCATAGACCACACGTTGTGCGGTGGCGGAGTCCGGCTCATGCAGGGACAGACCGAGCAGGCCGTGCTCGTTGTTCAGGTTCAGCGCCACCGCACGTTCGATGATCGCGCCACGGGGGATGCGCCCGCCCGCCAGTTGGTTGACCGTCACGCTGCTGCCGTTGGCTGACGCGCCGGCGCCGCCTACCAGCAGGCTGCCTTGGGCCACGGCGTAGACTTCGCCGTCGGCGCCTTTCATCGGCGTCATCAATAACGTGCCGCCGCGCAGGCTCTTCGCGTTGCCGATGGACGACACCACCACGTCGATCTGCTGGCCGGGGCGCGACAGGGCGGGCAGGTTGGCGGTGACGATCACCGCGGCGATGTTGCGCATTTGCATGTTCGCCCCGGCGGGCAGGGTCACGCCCAGCTGCGAGAGCATGTTGGTCAGGCCCTGTTCGGTGAACGGGCTTTGCGTGGTCTGGTCGCCGCTGCCGTCCAGGCCCACCACCAGGCCGTAGCCCACCAGGCTGTTGGGGCGGATGCCGGCGAAGTCGGCGATGTCGCGGATCTGCTCGGCGTGCGCTGTTGCGCACAGCCACAACGGGCAGCTCAACAGCAGGATTCTGACGGCTCTCAGGAACATGGCAGGGTCACTCAAAAAGGTGAAACGTTCAGCAGGATGCGATGCAGCCAGCCCATGCGCTGCGCTTCGTTGATATAGCCATCGCCCACGTACTCGATGCGCGCCTGCGACACCTGGGTCGAGGACACGGTGTTCTCGCCGGTGATGCTGCGCGGGTTGACCAGCCCGGAGAAACGGATGAACTCGGTGCCCTGGTTGATCGCGATCTGTTTGTCGCCGCGCACCCGCAGGTGCCCGTTGGGCATCACTTGCATCACCGTCACCGAGATGGTCCCGGTGAACGAGTTGTTCGCCTGGGAACCGCCGGCGCCGATAAAGTCGTGGGTGGTGGAGGCGTCCATGCCAAACGAGCCGACCTGTGATGCACGGGCGGAGGTGGTGGCGAACTTCAACCCCATGGAGCCGGCGCGGCTGGCGTTGGATGAAGAGTTCTTGCTGGCGCTGACCTGTTCTTCCAGCTGGATGGTCAGCGTGTCGCCGACCCGGCGCGGGCGGCGGTCTTCGAACAGCGGCTGGGAGCCGAGGCTGCCTTGGTAGATCGAACCGTTGGCCTGGCGCAACGGGTAGACCGGCGCCGGCAGGTCTTCTTCGGGCACCACCGGTTTGTGCGGCAGTTGATCGCAGCCGGCGAGGGCCAGCACGCAGGCGAGTAGATACTTGTGAGCCATGGTGGGGATCTCGCTCAGAGCTGGGTCAGACGCTGGAGCATCTCGTCCGAGCTTTCGACGGCCTTGCTGTTGATTTCATAGGCGCGCTGGGTCTGGATCATGCCGACCATTTCTTCCACCACGTTGACGTTGGACGTCTCCACGTAACCCTGGGACAGGGTGCCGCCGCCGTTCAGGCCCGGGGTGGTTTCGGTGGGCGAGCCGGAGGCGTCGGTTTCCAGGTAGAGGTTCTGGCCGATGCTTTCCAGGCCGGCCGGGTTGATGAACAATGCCAGGTTGAGCTGGCCGACCTGAGTCGAGGTGGACGCACTCGGCGTGGTCACCGAGACGATGCCGTCGGTGCTGATGGTGATCGCGGTAGCGTTGGCCGGGATGGTCACGCCGGCCGAGAGTTTGTAGCCGTTGGAGGTGACCATCTCGCCGTTGGAATCAAGCTGGAAGCTGCCGTCGCGGGTGTAGCCGGTGCTGCCATCGGGCATGTCCACCTGGAAAAAGCCCAGGCCGTTGATGGCCAAGTCCTTGGAGCTGCTGGTCTGTTCCAGGTTGCCCTGGGTGTGCAGGCGCTCGGTGGCGACTTCGCGCACGCCGGTGCCGACCTGCAAGCCGGACGGCAGGCGCGTGTCGGTGCTGCTTTGCGCGCCGGGCTGGCGCACGTTCTGGTACACCAGGTCTTCGAACACCGCGCGCGAGCGCTTGAAGCCGTTGGTGCTGACGTTCGCCAGGTTGTTGGCGATCACGTCCATTTGCCCTTGTTGGGCTTCGAGGCCGGTCTTGGCCGTCCACAGTGAGCGGATCATCGTTTGGTTCCTTGTCGGTGCAACGGTGCGCTCAGCTCAGGGACAGCAGGCTGTTGGCGCTCTTGGCGTTTTCGTCGGCGGTGCTGATGGCTTTCATCTGCATGTCGTAGCGGCGTGAGTTGTCGATCATCGCGACCATGGCGCTGGTCGGGCTGACGTTGCTGCCTTCCAGGGCGCCGGGGGCGACGCGCAGGGTGTCGTCGGCGGGCAGCGCTTGCGCGTTGGCGGTGCGGAACAGCCCGTCGGTGCCGGGTTGCAAGGTGCCGGGCAAGGCCGAAACCAGCTTCAACTTGCCCACCGGGCTCAAGCCGCGCGGGCTCATGCCCAGTTCACGCACGCTGATGGTGCCGTCGCTGCCAAGGGTGACTTCGCTGCCCAGCGGCACGGTGACCGGGCCGCCGTCGCCGATCACCGGGCGGCCGCCCACGCTCATGGCGCCGGTGCCGTCCACCTGCAAATCGCCGCGCCGGGTGTAGGCCTCGCTGCCGTCGCCGGCCTGCACCGCGAGCATGACGTTTTCGCCCAGGGCTACGTCCAGTACGCGGTCGGTGTGCACCACCGGGCCTTGGCTCCAATCGACGCCGATGCCGTTGGCCGCCACCGAAACGCGGGTCGGCAGGCCTTCGCCGGCAACGGGTGAAGACTGCATCTCCACCAGTTGCGCACGAAAGCCCGGCGTGACGATGTTGGCCAGGTTGTTGGCAACGACGGCTTGTTGTTCGAGGGCCTGGTTGGCGCCGCTCATGGCGGTGAAAAGCATGCGGTCCATAGGGTCAGGAACCGATGTTCACGGCTTGCTGCAAGACTTCGCTTTGCGCCGTGACCGACTTGGCGTTGGCCTGGAAGTTGCGCTGGGCAATGATCAGGTTCACCAACTCGGCAGTCAGGTCGACGTTGGAGTCTTCGGTGGTGCCGCTGAGGATCGAGCCCAACGAGCCGCTGCCGGCCACGCCGAGCAAGGCCTGGCCGGACGAGGACGTGGCCAGCCAGGTGTTGTCGCCATTGGCTTTCAGGCCGTTTTCATTGCTGAAGGTGGCGAGCTGGATCTGGTCGATGTTCTTGGTCTGGTCGTTGGAGTAGGTGGCGACCACGGTGCCGGTTTCGTCGATGCTGAAGCTCACCAGGCTGCCGGAGGTGTAGCCGTTCTGCGAGATATCGGACACCGCCGAGTCATTGCCGAACTGGGTGGTGCCGGTGAGGTCGAGGGTGATCGACAGCTCGGCGGCGCCGTTGGCCGGGTCGTAGGTGTAGGTGCCGGTTTCGCCGCTGGTGATCAGGCCGCTGGCGCTGAAGCCGACGGTCTGGGTCTCGGTGAGCAGGTTGCCGTCGATGGCGGTGTGCACTTCCCAGGTGTTGTCGGCGGTCTTGCTGAAATACAGGGTGCTGGTGTGGCTGATGCCGAGGGAATCGTAGAGCGTGGCGCTGGTGGAATAGGAGTAGGTGGACGAGTCGGTCTGGTC
Source organism: Pseudomonas sp. Marseille-Q1929 (assembly GCF_017316265.1). Lineage (NCBI taxonomy): Bacteria > Pseudomonadati > Pseudomonadota > Gammaproteobacteria > Pseudomonadales > Pseudomonadaceae > Pseudomonas > Pseudomonas sp. Marseille-Q1929. The sequence continues at coordinate 11,994 of NZ_JAFLWU010000043.1, read as the reverse complement.
GAAGGTGGCGGTGATGGTGTCTTCGCTGGCGTCCAGGTTCAGCTCGGCATCCAGCTCGGTGCTGGCGCTGGCTTGCAGGCCGGTGGTGGGGATCTGGATCACGCCGTTGACGCCGAGCAGTTGGTCGCCGGCGGCGTTTTCCAGGTAGCCCTCGGCCGTCAGGGTCAGTTGGCCGTTGCGCGAGTACACGGTTTGCGTGCCGTCGGTGAAGGTGAAGAAACCGTCGCCGTTGATCGCCAGGTCCAGGGAGTTGTCGGTGGTGGTCAGGCTGCCGGATTCGAAGTTCTGCACCACGCCGGAAACCTGGGTACCCAGGCCCACGTCCGCGCCGGAATACACATCGGCGAACTGCGTGGTGGAGCTTTTGAAGCCCACGGTCTGGGAGTTGGAAATGTTGTTGCTGACCACGTTGAGGTCGGTAGACGCCGCCGACAGGCCACTGAGCGCTTGGGAAAAAGCCATGGTGTTTCTCCTTTATATAAGTAGGCGAGTCAGAGGACGAGGCTGATGTCGCTGAGGGCGACGTTGTCGTTGACGCCGCCCAGGTCCAGGGCGACCTGGTTGCTGCTGTCGGTGGTGACGCCGGTGACCAGTGCGTATTTCAACGCCGTGCTGGTCACTGCGACGTCGCTAGCGGTGGCGCTGATGGCAAAGGTGTAGGCGCCGTCGGCGGCGGTGCTGCCGTCATCGTTCAGGCCGTCCCATGACAGCGCTTGGGTGCCGGCACTCATGCTGCCTTCATCAATCGTGCGCACCACCGTGCCGGTGCTGTCCTTGATGGTGACGGTGACGTCATCGGCGGCGCTGTCGAGGGTCACGCCAAAGGTGGTGGCCACGCCGTCGCCGACCTGGAGGGTGTTGCCGTCGATCAATACGCCGTTGCCCACCAGCGCCGAGGCTTGCAGGGTTTCGGCGGCGCTGATTTGGCTGGAGATGCCTTCCAGCGTCGAGGTGACGTTCTCGATGCTGCTGATGGTGCTGATCTGCGCGAGCTGGGTGACCATTTCGCTGTTGTCCATCGGGTCGGTGGGGTCTTGGTTTTGCAGCTGGGTGGTGAGCAGGGTGAGGAACTGGTCCTGCAAATCATCCGCCGCCGAGGTGGTGCTGTCGGCGGTGCTGCTGGTGCTGTTCATGCTCGACAGAACCGAGCTGGCAATCGTACTGGTCATGGTTTACGCCTCACCCAGGGTTAGAGTTTTGAGCATCATTTCCTTGCTGGTGGACATGACTTCGACGTTGGCCTGGTAGGAGCGCGAGGCGGAGATCATGTTGACCATTTCGCCCACGGGCTCGACGTTGGGCATGGTCACGTAGCCGGATTCGTCGGCGAGCGGGTCGCCGGGGCGGTATTCCTGGCGCATCGGCGAACCGTCCTCGACCACCTGGCTGACGCGCACGCCGCCGATGTTGCTGCCGGCCTGGTATTGGGATTCGAAGACCACTTGGCGTGCGCGATAGGCGGCGTTGTCCGGGCCGCTGGTGGTGTCGGCGTTGGCCAGGTTGCTGGCGGTTACGTTCATGCGCTGGGACTGGGCGCTGAGCGCGGAGCCGGCGATATCGAAAATGCTGAACATCGACATGGTGCTTTCCCTGGGTTATTCGGACTGCATGGCGGTCTTGAGCGACTGCAAGCGGCTGGTCAGGAACGTGAGGCTGGCCTGGTAGCGCACGGCGTTGTCGGTGAACTGCGCGCGTTCGCGGTCCATGTCCACGGTGTTGCCGTCCAGGCTCGGTTGGTCGGGCACGCGGTAGAGCAACTCGCGGCTGGACATGCTGTTGGATGAGGCTTGCAGGTGGCGGTCCGACGTGGTGGCCAGGGCCATGCCGCTGCCCATGTGCTGTTTTTGCAGGGAGCTGGCCAGTTCGGTGGAGAAGTCGAAGTCCCGCGCGCGGAAGTTCGGTGTGTCGGCGTTGGCGATGTTGTTGGCCAATACCTGCTGGCGCTCAGCCCGCAAACTCATTGCGTCCTGCTGAAAGCGCAGCTCGTTGTCGAGCTTGTCGATCATGGTTGCGGACCTGTGCATCAAATAAATGAACGGCTCGCAGGTTAGTCCCAAGGCTGCCTGGGCAAAGGCCGAAACAGGCGGCTATTTGGCGACTAATTCCGGCCTTGCCCGGAGGGGAGGACGACTAGAATTCGGCGCTGGGCAGTTCGGAGGGCAGGGCGGATGACGTGGCGATTAGGCGGTTTGGTGTGTTTGCTGTGCAGCGCCATGGCCCAGGCGGATAGCCTGGAGGACAGGGTGCGCGCGGTGATCAGCCCGCGTTTGCCGGCGCATGCGCAACTGGTGGCGGTGGACCTCGGCCAGCCGGCGGCGCGCATCGTGGAATGCGCAGAGCCGCGACCGTATCTGGTCCATCCCGAGCTATACGCATTCGGCCGGGTGGCGATGGGCGTGCGCTGTGGCAGTGAGGTGGCGGGTTACCTGCAAGTCAGTGTGCGGGTGGTGGGTGACTATATAGTTGCGCGCCAACGCATCACGGCGGGGGAGGTGATCAAGGCGCCGATGCTGGAAATCAAACGCGGCCCGTTGGAGCGGTTGCCCAAGGGCGTGCTGTTCGATACCGCGCAGATCATCGGGCGCCAGGCCAGCCGCAACCTCAGTCGTAATGTGGTGCTGACCCAGAACAGTGTGCGCGAGCGTTGGCTGGTGGAGCGCAACCAGCAGGTGACGTTGCAGGCCGAAGGCGCGGGTTTCACCATCAGCCGTGAAGGCAAGGCGCTGGACAATGGCAGCCTGGGCAGCACCGTGCGGGTCATGGGCAACGACGGCAAAATGCTCAGCGCCCAAGTGGTGGGCCAGAACGCGTTGCGGTTGCGCTACTGAGTTATTTCGATCAACGGTCAAAGTTTGCCTTTGCGATTGCCGATAGTTGACCCAACCCCACAGCAGATGAAGCCTCTAACGTGAAAATCATAAGTGCGAACCTGACCAACACCCCGGCGCCCGTCGACAGCCAGGCGGCCGGCAATCAGCGCATTGAATTGCTGGCGCTGGAAGCGACCGTGGATGACGGCGTGCAGGTTTCCAGCAGCAGTGCCGAGACGCGCGTGGAGAGCTCGGCGGATGTGGACATGGATAAAGTCGCGGCGGTACGCCAGGCGATTGCCGGTGGGACGTATCAGGTCAGCGCCGATTCGATCTTCGACGGCCTCGCCGCCAGCGTGGGTGAAACCGTCGAATGAGCGCGGGCCGATGAGGTGCAGGTGCCTATGAGCCTGGGCAAACATCTGCAATTGCAGCAGCAGGCGATCGAGCAGTTGGTGCAGTTGCTGGAGCAGGAACGGTTGGCGTTGGCCCAGGCCAAGGTCGAGGGCGAACGCTTGCAGGAACTGACGGCGAGCAAGCAGGCGGCGTTGCTCAAGCTGGAGCAACTGGAAGCGATCCGCAGTGGTGCGCAGTCGAAGCTCGGCTATGGCAGCGGTCGCCAAGGGGCATTCAAGGCGGCCGAGGATGCCGACTGCCTGGCGGCGTGGCGGCAGGTGCAGGCGTTGGCGCAACGGGCGCGGCAGCTCAACCTGGCCAATGGTGGGGCGATCCGGCAACGCATGGCGTGTAACCAGAAGATTGTCGGGTTTTTGAACAGCGTGGGGGGGGACAGGTTGTATGGGCCGGATGGGCGCACGCAGCGGGACAACCCTTGAGTCGGGCTGTCGGTAATTTTTCCCCGTTGTGGTGGTTATCTTTTCTTATTACCATTGGGAACAATTCTTATTCGTAGGGCTGCCCATGCCCCCGCTTCCCGAGCCCTCACCCTTTAACGTTGGCAGTTTGTATTCGGCCCACCACGGCTGGATTCAACGCTGGCTGGCGCGAAAACTCGGTAATGTCAGTGACGCCGCCGAATTGGCCCACGATGTGTTTGTGCGTTTGCTGACTCATCCACGCGAGTTCGGCAGCGACGGGCATGCGCGGGCGTATCTGAGCACGCTGTCGCGTAATGTCTGTGTGGATTTTTTCCGCCGCAAGCAGGTGGAGCAGGCGTGGCTGGAGGTGTTGGCGAGCCGGCCGGAAGCGTGTGCACCGTCGGAAGAACACCGGGCGCTGGTGCTGGAAGCGCTGGTGCATTTGCAGGCGATGCTGGATCGCTTGCCGGTGAAGGTGTCCGAGGCGTTCTGCCTGGCGCAGATCGATGGCTTGAGTTACCGCGAGATCGCGCTGCGCATTGGCGTGAGTGAGCGCACGGTGACCAAGTACATCGGGCAGGCCATGTTCCAGTGCATGGTGCTGGAAGCCGAGCTGGATGGCGCCTTGTCGTGAGCACTCGTTCTGGTGGCCTGGACTATGCCGCGCTGCAACAAGCCGCTGACTGGTTTGCGCGCCTGAGTGCCGAGCCGGATGCGCGGCATCTGCATGACGCGTGGCGCCAGTGGCATGGGCGCAATGAGGTCAACCCGTTGGCCTGGAGTTATGTCGCGCGGGTGAGCCAGCGGTTTGCGCCGTTGCAGGAGGATGTGCCGGGGGCTAACCAGGCGTTGGCACACCTGCGCGGTTCGCAGCGCTCGCGGCGGCAGGTGTTGCGCGGGTTGTCGATTGTCATGGGCGGCGCGCTGCTGGGCTGGGGGAGTTGGCAGCAGCGGGGCGCCTGGAGCCGCGATTTCCACACCGGTGTCGTGCCGCTGGGCGAACAGTTGTTGGCCGACGGTACGCGTATCTGGCTCAACAGCGGCACGGCGCTGGACGTCAACTTCAGTGCCGGGCAGCGGGAATTGAAGCTCTACAGCGGTGAGATTCTGATCAACACCGGCAACGACAGTCGCCCGTTTGTGGTGGAGACCGCGCAAGGTCGCCTGCGGCCGTTGGGGACGCGGTTCAGCGTGCGTGAACAAGATGGGCGTACGCAGCTCAACGTGTATGAAGGCCGTGTGCAAGCGGCGTGTGGTGACAGCGGCCAGACGCGCATCGTGCCCGCGGGGCAGGGGGTGGGCTTTGACCGCCACGGCCTGTCGGCGCTGCACCCCGCGCAACCCGGGCGCGAGGCGTGGGCGAAAGGTGTGTTGATGGCCAACGATATGCGCCTGGCGGACTTTGTCGGTGAACTGGCCAGCTATCGCCATGGGCATCTGGGCATTGATCCGCAGGTCGCCAACCTTCGAGTGATGGGCACGTACCCCTTGCAAGACACCGATCAGGCGCTGGCCATGCTTGCGCAGGTGTTGCCGGTACGTATCGAGCGGCCGTTTGCCTGGTGGGTCAACGTGGTGCCGCGCTGATTTTTTTCATGCGTGCTTCCGGTTTTGCGTTCTCATTCGAATTAGAGAAGGACAACGGCTTGATGCCTCCTTCGACCGGAACTGTTTTATGCCTCTATTCCTGCGTAACGCCCCCCAACCTTTGGCCCTGGCGATTGCCTTGGCCTTGGCCATGCCCGCCAGCTTGAGCTTTGCCCCCCTGGCGGCTGCCGCTGAACAGGCCGTCCAGCGCTTCGACCTGCCCGCTGGCGCCTTGGCGGATCAGCTCAATCAGCTCGCCGCCCAAAGCGGCGTCTACCTGGCGGGCAATGCGGCGCTCACTGCCGGCAAGACTGGCCCGGCGCTGCATGGCAGCTACTCGGTGGACCAGGCGTTGCAGGTGCTGCTGGCGGGCAGCGAGTTGACGGTGGTGCAGACCGGCGAGGGGCGTTATCAAGTGCAGCCGGGGGTGGGCGGTGCCGTGCAATTGGGCGCGATTTCGATTTCCGGCATGGCGCCGGGTTCGACCACTGAGGGCACCGGCCTTTACACCACCTATTCGTCGAGCAGTTCGACGCGGTTGAACCTGACTCAGAAAGAAACCCCGCAATCGGTCACGGTGATCACCCGCCAGCGTCTCGATGACCAGCGGCTCACCAACCTCACCGAAGTGCTGGAGGCCACGCCGGGCATTACGGTGCTGCGGGTGGGCGTCGGCGCGGAGAACGATACTTACTGGTCGCGCGGTTTCCAGATCAACAACTTCGAGATCGACGGCGTGCCGACGTCGGCGCGCCTGGATAACACCACGCAGAACACGGCGATGTACGACCGTGTTGAAGTGGTGCGTGGGGCGACGGGGTTGATCAGTGGGTCGGGCACGCCGTCGGCGACCATCAACCTGATCCGCAAGCGCCCGACGGCCGAAGCGCAGGCCAGTATCACGGGGGAGGCGGGCAGTTGGGATCGCTATGGCACGGGGTTCGATGTGTCCGGGCCGCTGACCGACAGCGGCAATATCCGTGGGCGCCTGGTGGTGGACTATAAGAAGCAGAACTCCTGGGTGGATCGCGTCAACACCGATTCGCAGATGGTGTACGGGATATCCGAGTTCGACCTGAGCGACGCGACGATGCTGACGGTGGGCTTCAGCTATATCAACAATCAGGTGAATGACCCGTTGCGCACCGGCTTCCCGATGTTCTACAGCAACGGCAACCGCACCACCTTCAGCCGCTCGGCCAACAGTGCGCCGGATTGGGCCTATAACGATCGCAAGCAGACCAATGTGTTCAGCTCCATCGAGCATCAGTTCGATAATGGTTGGAGCGGCAAGGTTGAGGTCAGCCACACGCAGAACCAGTTCGATGAGCTGATCAACTATATGAACGGCAGCATCGACCAGGAGACGGGGGCGGGGGCTTATCTCTATCCCAATCGCTGGTCGGGCACGCCGCGCCAGAACAACCTCGATGCTTATCTGACCGGGCCGTTCAGCCTGTTTGGGCGCGAGCATGAGTTGATCGCTGGCGTGACCATGTCGCGTTACCACGAAAATACGCCAAGCCATGGCGGCTGGTTTGGCAGTTGGACCGGTTACGACGGCACCGTGCCGAACATCTTCAATTGGAGTGGCAGCGGCGCGAATATTCCGAACACCACGCCGGTGGGCAAGACTCATATAGAAGAGAACCAGTATGCGGCGTACCTGACGTCACGTTTGCATGTCACCGACAACACGGCGGTGATCCTTGGCAGCCGTGTTACAGACTGGAAGCGCAGCAATGAAGTGGTGACCTACGCCGACCCGAGCCAGAACACCGAGAGCAAGGAAACCCGCAACGGCGTGTTTCTGCCGTATGCCGGTGTCGTGTACGACTTGAGCAGCACCTGGTCGCTGTATGCCAGCTATACCAAGATCTTCAACCCCCAGGCCTACGGCATTCATGATGCGAGTTACAAGGCGTTGGACCCGCAGGAAGGCACGGGATATGAGGTCGGTGTGAAGGGTAGCTTCAACGACGACAGACTCAACGCGAGCCTGGCGCTGTTCAAGATCGATCAGGACAACTTGCCGGTGTTTGTGGGTGACCCGGATATCTACCGTGCGGAGCAGGGCACCACGACCAAGGGCGTGGAGCTGGAGTTCAACGGTGAGTTGAGTGATGGCTGGCAAGCGTCCGCCGGTTACGCCTATAGCGTAAGCACCAATGCCGATGATCAGCGCATCGTCACCACCAGCCCGCGTCACAGCCTCAAGACCTTTACCACTTACCGCCTGCCGGGCGTGCTCGACAAGGTGACGGTGGGCGGTGGGGTGAACTGGCAGAGCAAGACCGGGATGGATTTGCATACGTTCGAGCAGGGCAGCTATGCGTTGACCAACCTGATGGCGCGGTATGACATCAGCCGCAATCTGAGCGCGACGTTGAATGTGAACAACGTGTTTGATCGCAGTTATTACGCTTATGCGGACAGTTGGAGCGTCTATGGCGCGCCGCGTAACTTCATGACGAGCTTCAAGTACACGTTCTGACCTGGCAATTGCGGGGGGCGATGCATCAAAGTTACACTTGCTAATCATTCTTATTAGCAAGCAAGGCACGCTCTCCATGAAGGTTCCGCCTGGTGCTCCTGTTCTCAGTTCCAACCTGGAGGCGCTCTACCGCTCGCACCATGGCTGGATGCAGCAGTGGCTCCAACGCAAGCTGGGCAATGCCAGCGATGCGGCGGAGCTGGCGCATGACGTGTTCGTGCGCTTGTTGGCCACGCCGCGCACGTTCAACGATGACGAGCATGCGCGCGCTTATCTTGGGCGCATGTCGCGGCATATGTGTGTGGACTTCTGGCGCCGTCGGCGCATCGAGCAAGCGTACCTGGACGTACTGGCGGCGCAGCCTGAGCATCAGGTGCCGTCGCTGGAGTATCAGGCGATCATCCTGGAAACCCTTGGGCAGTTGCAGGCCATGCTGGAGCGGATGCCCAAGCGGGTTGCCGAGACATTCCTGCTGGTGCAGTTGCAAGGTCTGACGCAGCGCGAAACGGCGCTGCGGCTGGGGGTGAGCGAGCGCAGTGTGAACAGTTATCTGGCGCAGGCGATGTATCAATGCCTGCTGTTGGAAGTCGAGCTGGCTGGAGCGCTGATATGAACCCGGCCGCGCCCGATCATCGTGTGCTGCAAGCGGCGGCCAGCTGGTTTGCGCGCTTGCATGCACAGCCGGATGACCCCCGCGCCCACGGCCAGTGGCGGGCATGGCTGGCGGAGGATGCTCAGCATCGGCTGGCGTGGCAGTACGTGGAGGGCATCAATCAGCGTTTTGGCAACCTCAGCGGTAGTGCCGATCAGGCGCATCAGGTGTTGACGACGTTGCGCCGTGATCGCGTTTCACGCCGAACCTTGCTCGGCAGTCTATGTGTGGCGGGCATGGGTGGGCTGCTGGCGTCGGCGGGTTGGCGACAGGGCTGGCTGGACTCGCCGCGTGCTCTGTTTGCGACCTATCGCACCGGGTTGGGTGAAGTGCGGCCGATCCGCCTGGCCGACGGCAGCCAGCTGTGGCTCAACGGCGCGACGGCGCTCGATGTGCACTTCGATGAGGGCGTGCGGCAGCTGCGGTTGTATCGCGGTGAAATGCTCATCGAGACCGGTACCGATGTGCGCCCTTTGCAGGTAGTGACGCGGGCCGGGCGCATGCAACCGCTGGGCACCGTGTTTGGTGTGCGGGCCGAGGGCGTGCAGACCACGTTGAGTGTATTTGGTGGCGCGGTGCAGGCTACTTGCGCAGACAGCGGCCTGCAGGTGCAGGTCGCGGCGGGCCAGGCAATGGTGTTCGATGCCCAGGCCGGTGGCGCGTTGGTGCCAGCGCAAGCCCGGCGTCAGGATTGGCGTCGCGGCGTGCTGGTGGCTGAGGACCTGCCGCTGGGCGAAGTGGTGCAGACACTTGGGGATTACCGTCAAGGTCATCTCGGTATCGATCCGGCGCTCGCCGGTTTGCGCGTGGTGGGGACCTATCCGTTGCTCGACAGTGACCGCGCGCTGGCGATGCTGGAGCGGGCGCTGCCGATTCGGGTGGTGCGCACGTTGCCTTGGTGGGTGTCGGTCGAGGCACGTTGAAAATAATCCGAAAAACTTTTTCCGGTTTTGCGCGGCTCGCTCGCTTGGTTGGATGACGCTCCTCCATTCGACTTGCGAAAGGATTCATTCATGCTGTCTCGCACTACCGTTTTCTCACGCCGCCATCCCCTGGCTCTGGCTGTGGTCATCGCTTTGGCCGTTGATGTCGTTTCTGCCCAGGCCGACAGCCCGGGCGCTGCTGCCCAATTGCAAACTCTGGAGATCCCGGCAGGTCCGCTGGCTCGTCAGTTGAACCTGCTGGCCAGCCAGGCGGGGATTCTGATCGGGGGGGATGCCACGCTCACGGCCAATAAGCAGAGTCAGGCGGTGCACGCTTCGAGCGTCGAGCAGGCGCTGGCGCAGATGTTGGCGGGCACTGGCGTACAGGCGGTGCGCACCGGGGAGCGTGAGTTTCAACTGATCGTGCAACCGGCAACGGGTTTGACACTGGGGGCCACCACTATCACCGGCCAGGGCTTGGGGATGGTGACGGAGGGCAGCGGGTCGTATGCGACCGGGCGCTCGTCCACCGCCACCAAGCTGGCGATGTCCCTGCGTGAAACGCCGCAGTCGGTGACGGTCGTTACCCGTCAGCGCATGGATGACCAAAGCATGAAGAACCTCGACGACGTGATGCAGAACGCCACGGGCATCATGGTGGTCAAGAATGGTGGCGAGCGTTCCTTGTACCAGGCGCGTGGGCAGTTGGTGGACAACCTGCAGATCGATGGCGTGCCGACCAATATCAGCAATGCGTATTCGATGGATGCGATCTCCAAACCCACCACTGACATTTACGACCGGGTCGAGATCGTGCGCGGCGCCACGGGTTTGATGGAGGGGGCGGGGACGCCGTCGGCGTCGATTAACCTGATTCGCAAACGTCCGACGGCCGAGCCGCAAGCGCTGATTGAAACGTCGGTGGGGTCTTGGGACGACTATAAGACGATGGTGGATCTGTCCTCGCCGCTGAATGAAGAAGGCACGCTGCGTGGGCGATCGGTGATTTCCTATAACAATGCCAACAGCTACCTGGATATCGCCCGGAAAGAGAACCAGCTGTTCTATGGCATCCTCGAAGCCGATGTGAGTGAGTCGACGCTGGTGACCCTCGGTTACAGTTATCAGAAGGAGCGCAATTCGGGGTACGACTGGTCTGGCTTGCCGATCCATACCGATGGCACGTTCTATCCGCTGTCACGTTCGACATCGCTGACGGGGGACTGGAATCATCTCGACAAGCGCAACACTACGGTCTTTACCGATATCCAGCACAGCTTTGCCAATGACTGGAAAGCGGTGGTGGCGGTGAACCAGATGTGGTCCAAGGCGGATTTTCTGGGTAACTACACCTGGCCTGCTGGCGACACTGACCAGTTCACCCTCAACCCACGTCATTTCCGTTATGACGATACTCAGACCAGCATCGATGGCTACGCGTCCGGTCCGTTCCAGCTGTTGGGTCGTCAGCATGAGCTGATCATCGGTGGGAACTGGCGCAAGGATGACTTCGATTACCACGGCGGTCGGGATGCGACGTACCGCTACGTGGTGGATATGAACGATGTGGGGGCCTTTGATCCGCCTGCGCCGACGGCGCTGAATGTCAACCAGTGGAAATACAACCGTACGCAAGAACAGAAGGGCGTCTATATAGCAGGGCGCTTCAGCCTGACCGATTCTACAAAGCTGATCCTTGGCAGCCGTTTGAGTTGGGTCAGCTACGACAGCCTGGATATGGTGAGCCGGCCAGTAACAAACCACTACTCCAAGAGCGGTGAAGTCACACCTTACGCGGGCCTGGTCCAGGACCTGACCGAAAACCTGACGGCGTACGCCAGCTATACCGAGATTTTCAAGCCGCAGAGCAACCAGGACATTACGGGCTCGGTGCTTGAACCCATGACTGGCAGCAACTATGAGCTTGGGCTCAAGGGCGAGTTCTTCGACAAACGTCTGCTGGGCTCGATTGCGCTGTACCAGTCCGATCAGACTGGGCGTCCTGAGTTGGTGACCTGCGACCGTGACTGGTCCTGCTATCGCCCTTCCGACAAAGTGCGCAATCGCGGTTTCGAGTTGGAGGTCAATGGGGAGGTGACGGCGGACTGGAACCTTTCGGCGGGTTACACCTACAACCAGTCCAAATATGTCGGGGGTGAGCAGAAGGGCGATGATTTCAACAGCGCTGCGCCGCGTCATCTATTCAAGCTGGCTACCGACTACCGCCTGCAGGGCGCGCTCAACCACATGCGGGTTGGTGGCAGCTTCTATGCACAGAGCACGATGGTGCAGAGAGAGTATGGCAAGACGTACAAGATCCAGCAGGACGCATACCACTTGACCAACCTGCATGCGGTCTATGAGATCAATAAGAACCTTGAGCTGCAGTACAACCTGGACAACGTATTCGACAAGAAGTACTACCAGACGCTGGGCAACCCCAATTACTGGAACTTCTATGGTGAGCCGCGCAATTTCAACATGGCGTTGCGCGCGAAGTTCTGAAGGCGGGGAGGCTGCCTGCGCAGGTGAATGGCGGCCTTCTCAAGAATGTGAAGAAAAGGGTTGACGGCGAATTGTAACTGTCTATAATTCGCCCCACTTCCGGCGCAGTCGAAACGGAAAACTCCTTGGTAAACAATGAGTTATGTAGGTTTCGGCAGCAGGTGCTTCAGTTCATCGAAGCCAGAAAGAAGTTGAAAAAGAGGTG
>NZ_JAFLWU010000042.1:0-39407 GCF_017316265.1 Pseudomonas sp. Marseille-Q1929 | reverse complement strand
GACGTACTGGGTGCCGGTGGTGCATTGATTACTTCAACGGAAGCGGCGAATGGGTTGGTGAACAAGGCGGTATTGCGCAGTTGGTTGACGGCGTTGGCCAATAATGCGCAGATCACTGTGACTGCCGCAGTAAACTTTTTTGGTGGTGCGGATAGGGGGAATGCGGTTGAATTTTCTTCGACGAGTTACACGGTCAAGAGCCAGATCACTACGCCAGTCACTTTGACTGTGCATGACTCTAAAGGGCAGCTTGCGAACAATGCCACGACGTACGATACCAGCGTGACACTCAGAGGTGAGGCTGCCGCAAACCAGCAGGTCCGGGTATATGAAAACAATTCCTTCCTGGTTGATTGCCCGACAAACAGCAGCGGCGACTGGAGCTATGTACGTAGCCTTTCAGCACTCGGGAGTTATGCGTACCACGCAGTGGGGCTATATGGTACTCAACCTACATCGACTACCACGACCATCATCCGTGCCGCCGCACTTTCCATGAACACGGCTGCGGTATCGCTCTCTCAACGCATTTGGATCTGGAGAGATGACGCAAACTACCCACCACATAGTGGCCCAGGTGTGTTTACGCGAAGTGCCACCGGCGGCAAACTGCCCTACACCTACAGCTCAAGTAATACAGCATGTGCAAAAGTGGATCAATTCGGCAAAGTGTCCATACGTGGAAACGGCGCCACGTCTATCTCTGTCAGAGATGCCAATAACGTCACGCTGAGCTATTCCGTCTCCGTCACTGGGGTGAAGTACTTCATGGACTTTGGCGGTGGTGGTGGCTACGGCGAGAGTGGCAAACAAGCAAGCAATAAAGGTGGGAGACTGCCTAGTTTGGCTGAACTACGGGAGATTTATAGTATGTACGGAGGCGAGTCATACAGAGGGCAAAAACATCAAGCATTCTGGGCTACCGACTCTGCTGGCTTTCTAGCACGCTGGGGGAAAAACCTGTACACCGGTGGCGAAGTGACCGGCTCTGAGCTGGGCATGGGACTAACACTTGTTATTTTCTGACAGATAGAAACCGGAGCAGGTGGCTCCCCACCTGCCCGGACTACCAGCCTCTCTCGATTTCCGACCTTTCCCTTGCGGCAGAGCCCCCGCAGCAGTGCAAAAAAGTATCAGTGAAAGTGCTCCCAAGGATTTGTCACAACCCCGTTTCAAGGCTGTAATCAACCGCACACTCTTCCTGACTCCTTGTAGGAAGACACAACAACAATAACTGTCCTTCTGTAGCCCCCTGGGCGCGGAAACGGAGTGCGCGATGAAGTTCACAGCAAAAGTTCTGCTTGCCTCTACCTGCTTGACTATCAGCGCCGTCAGCCTTGGCGCGCAAACCCTGACCATTGCCACCGTCAACAACAGCGACATGATCCGCATGCAAAAGCTCTCGAAAACCTTCGAGGCCGAGCACCCGGAGATCAAGCTGAATTGGGTGGTACTCGAAGAAAACGTACTGCGCCAACGCTTGACCACCGACATCGCCACCCAGGGCGGGCAGTTCGACGTGCTGACCATCGGCATGTACGAAGCTGCACTGTGGGGCGCGAAGGGTTGGCTGGAGCCGATGAAGGACCTGCCGGCCTCCTACGACCTCGATGATGTATTCCCTTCGGTGCGTGACGGTTTGTCCGTCAAAGGTTCGCTGTACGCCCTGCCGTTCTATGCCGAAAGCTCGATCACCTATTACCGCACCGACCTGTTCAAGGACGCCGGGCTGACTATGCCTGAGCACCCAACCTGGACGCAGATCGGCGAATTCGCCAGCAAACTCACCGACAAGACCAAAGAGCAATACGGCCTGTGCCTGCGCGGCAAAGCCGGTTGGGGCGAGAACATGGCCCTGATCACCACCCTGGCCAACGGCTACGGTGCGCGCTGGTTTGATGAGAAATGGCAGCCGGAATTCAACGGGCCAGAGTGGAAGGACGCGCTGAACTTCTACGTCGACAACATGAAAAAATCCGGCCCGCCGGGTGCGTCCAGCAACGGTTTCAACGAAAACCTCGCGCTGTTCAACAGCGGTAAATGCGCGATCTGGGTCGATGCCAGCGTGGCCGGCTCGTTTGTTACCGACAAGACCCAGAGCAAGGTGGCTGACCACGTCGGCTTTACCTTCGCCCCACACGAGAAGACCGACAAGGGCACCTCGTGGCTGTACTCCTGGAGCCTGGCGATCCCCACCAGTTCCAAAGCCAAGGACGCCGCCAAGGTGTTCGCCAGCTGGGCGACTTCCAAGGAATACGGCGCCTTGGTGGCCAAGACCGATGGCGTAGCCAACGTCCCACCGGGCACCCGGACCTCGACCTACAGCGATGAGTACATGAAGGCCGCGCCGTTTGCCAAGGTGACCCTGGAATCGCTGAAAGTTGCGGACCCGACCAAGCCGACGCTCAAGCCAGTGCCGTATATCGGTATCCAGTTGGTGACCATTCCTGAGTTCCAGGCGATTGGGACACAGGTCGGCAAGTTCTTCTCCGGGGCGCTGACCGGTCAACAGACCGTGGATCAAGCCTTGACCGCCGCACAGACCACCACCGAGCGTGAAATGAAGCGGGCCGGTTACCCCAAATAGTCCTGCCCGCATCCCTGTAAATGTGGAAGCCGGGCTTTTGTGGGAGCTGGCTTGCCTGCGATACAGACACCTCGGTCTGTCAGTCACACCGAGGTGATGCCTTCGCAGGCAAGCCAGCTCCCACATTGACCGCGCTCCGACGCAGATTCTGTATGTATCTGACTGGCCTTGAATACCATGAATACACCCCCCAAAAACCGCCTGGCCAACCCCGGCTGGTTTCTTGTCAGCCCCTCGGTCGCCCTGCTGCTGCTGTGGATGATCGTGCCGCTGGGCATGACCCTGTACTTTTCGCTGATCCGCTACAACCTGCTCTACCCCGGTGAAAACCAATTTGTCGGGCTGGAAAACTTCACCTACTTCATCACCGATTCGGGCTTCCTGCCCGGCGCCACCAACACCCTGTTGCTGGTGGGCAGCGTGCTGCTAATCAGTGTGGTGCTTGGCGTGCTGATCAGCGCCCTGCTCGAAGCCAGTGAGTTCTTCGGGCGCGGCCTGGTGCGGGTGTTGTTGATCTCGCCGTTCTTCATCATGCCCACCGTCGGTGCGCTGATCTGGAAGAACCTGATTTTCCACCCGGTGTCGGGGATTCTCGCCGCCGTGTGGAAATTCTTCGGCGCCGAACCGGTGGACTGGCTCGCCCATTACCCGTTGCTGTCGATCATCATCATTGTGTCGTGGCAATGGCTGCCCTTCGCCATCCTGCTGCTGATGACCGCCATGCAGTCCCTCGACCAGGAACAAAAGGAAGCCGCGCGCCTGGACGGCGCCGGCGCCATCGCGATCTTCTGGCACCTGACCCTGCCGCACCTGGCCCGCCCGATTGCCGTGGTGGTGATGATCGAGACGATCTTCCTGCTCTCGGTGTTCGCCGAAATCTTCACCACCACCAACGGTGGCCCGGGCTACGCATCCACCAACCTCGCCTACCTGATCTACAACCAGGCGCTGGTGCAGTTCGACGTGGGCATGGCCTCGGCCGGCGGCTTGATTGCCGTGGTCATCGCCAATATCGCGGCGATCATCCTGGTGCGGATGATCGGCAAAAACCTGACTGACAAGCCTTGAGGGCCGCGCCATGACGCTTCAACAATCCCGCCGCCTGCAAAGCCTGTTGCTCGGCACGTTGGCCTGGGCCATCGCGATCCTGATCTTCTTCCCAATCTTCTGGATGGTGCTGACCAGCTTCAAGACCGAAATCGACGCGTTCGCCACGCCGCCGCAGTTCATCTTCACGCCGACGCTGGAGAACTACCTGCACATCAACGAGCGCAGCAATTACTTCGCCTACGCCTGGAACTCGGTGGTGATTTCCTTCAGCGCCACGGCCCTGTGCCTGCTGATCTCGGTGCCGGCGGCCTACTCCATGGCCTTCTACGAAACCCAGCGCACCAAAGGCACGCTGCTGTGGATGCTGTCGACCAAAATGCTGCCACCGGTGGGCGTACTGATGCCGATCTACCTGCTGGCCAAGAGCTTTGGCCTGCTGGACACGCGCATCGCGCTGATCATCATCTACACCCTGATCAACCTGCCGATTGTGGTGTGGATGGTTTACACCTACTTCAAGGACATCCCCAAGGACATCCTCGAAGCCGCCCGCCTGGACGGCGCGACCCTGTGGCAAGAGATGGTCCGCGTGCTGCTGCCGATTGCCAAGGGTGGCCTGGCATCCACGGTGTTGCTGTCGCTGATCCTGTGCTGGAACGAGGCGTTCTGGTCGCTGAACCTGACCTCGTCGAATGCCGCGCCGTTGACCGCGCTGATCGCCTCCTACTCCAGCCCCGAAGGCTTGTTCTGGGCCAAATTGTCCGCCGTGTCGACCCTGGCCTGTGCGCCGATCCTGATCTTTGGCTGGATCAGCCAGAAACAGCTGGTGCGCGGTTTGTCCTTTGGCGCTGTTAAATAATAATTCCAAGCGGAGGCCCATCATGGCCAACCTGAAAATCAAGAATCTGCAAAAAGGCTTCGAAGGTTTCTCCATCATCAAGGGCATCGACCTTGAGGTGAACGACAAGGAATTCGTGGTCTTCGTCGGCCCGTCGGGCTGCGGCAAATCCACCCTGCTGCGCCTGATCGCCGGCCTGGAAGAAGTCAGCGACGGCACCATCGAACTGGATGGCCGCGACATCACCGAAGTGACCCCGGCCAAGCGCGACCTGGCGATGGTGTTCCAGACCTACGCCTTGTACCCGCATATGAGCGTGCGCAAGAACATGTCGTTCGCCCTGGACCTGGCGGGCGTGGACAAGAAGCTGGTGGAGAGCAAGGTCAGCGAAGCCGCGCGCATCCTGGAACTGGGCCCGTTGCTGGAGCGCAAGCCCAAGCAGCTGTCGGGCGGCCAGCGCCAGCGCGTGGCCATTGGCCGGGCGATTGTGCGTAACCCGAAGATCTTCCTGTTCGACGAGCCGCTGTCCAACCTCGACGCCGCGCTGCGCGTGCAGATGCGCCTGGAGCTGGCCCGCCTGCATAAAGAACTGCAAGCGACGATGATCTACGTGACCCACGATCAGGTCGAGGCCATGACCCTGGCCGACAAGGTGGTGGTGCTCAACAGCGGCCGCATCGAACAGGTCGGCTCGCCGCTGGAGCTGTACCACCAGCCGGCCAACCTGTTTGTGGCAGGCTTCCTTGGCACGCCGAAAATGGGCTTTCTCAAGGGCAAGGTCACCCGCGTCGACAGCCAAGGCTGCGACGTGCAACTGGACGCTGGCACCGCCGTCAGCCTGCCTTTGAACGGCGCGACCCTGAGCGTGGGCAGCGCGGTAACCCTGGGCATCCGCCCGGAACACCTGGAAATCGCCACCCCCGGCCAGACCACCCTGACCGTCACCGCCGACGTCGGCGAGCGCTTGGGCAGCGACACCTTCTGCCACGTCATCACCGCCAACGGCGAGCCGCTGACCATGCGCATCCGTGGCGACATGGCCAGCCAATACGGCGAAACCCTGCACCTGCACCTCGACCCGGCGCACTGCCATCTGTTCGACACCGACGGCGTCGCCGTGGCCCGCCCACTGCGCGCTGCCGCCTGATTTTGCGAGAGTTGCGATGAAACTGAATAAACAGAACCTCACCCGCTTGGCGCCAGAAGTACAGCTGCCGACTTATACCCCGACCGCGCAGGGCATCGCCCATATCGGCGTCGGCGGTTTCCACCGCGCCCATCAGGCGTATTACACCGATGCGCTGATGAACACCGGCGCTGGCCTGGACTGGAGCATCTGCGGCGTCGGCCTGCGCAGCGAGGACCGCAAGGCCCGCGACGACCTGGCCGGCCAGGATTATCTGTTCACCCTGTACGAACTGGGCGACACCGACGACACCGAAGTGCGCGTAATCGCCTCCATCAGCGACATGCTGCTGGCCGAAGACAGCGCCCAGGCGCTGATCGACAAACTTGCCAGCCCCGAGATTCGCATCGTCTCGCTGACCATCACCGAAGGCGGCTACTGCATCGACGACAGCAACGGCGAGTTCATGGCCCACCTGCCGCAGATCCAGCATGACCTGGCGCACCCCAAGGCGCCAAAAACCGTGTTCGGCTTTCTCTGCGCCGCCCTGACCCAACGCCGCGCCGCCGGCACCCCGGCGTTTACCGTGATGTCCTGCGATAACCTGCCGCACAACGGCGCCGTCACGCGCAAGGCGCTGCTGGCGTTTGCCGCCCTGCACAACGCCGACCTGCATGACTGGATCGCCGCGAACGTGAGCTTCCCGAATGCCATGGTCGATCGCATCACGCCCATGACCAGCACCGCCCACCGCCTGCAATTGCATGACGAACACGGCATCGACGATGCCTGGCCGGTGGTGTGCGAACCCTTTGTGCAGTGGGTGCTGGAAGACAAGTTCGTCAACGGCCGCCCGGCCTGGGAAACGGTCGGCGTACAGTTCACCAATGACGTCACGCCCTACGAAGAGATGAAGATCGGCTTGCTCAATGGCAGCCACCTGGCCCTCACGTACCTGGGTTTTCTCAAGGGCTATCGGTTTGTCCACGAGACCATGAATGACCCGGTGTTCGTCGCCTATATGCGCGCCTACATGGACCTGGACGTCACGCCCAACCTGGCGCCGGTGCCCGGCATCGACCTTGCGCAGTACAAGCAGACCTTGGTGGATCGCTTCTCCAACCAGGCGATTGCCGACCAGCTGGAGCGCGTGTGTTCCGATGGCTCATCGAAGTTTCCCAAGTTCACCGTGCCCACCATCAACCGCTTGATTGCCGATGGTCGTGAGACGGAGCGTGCGGCGCTGGTGGTGGCGGCGTGGGCGTTGTATCTGAAGGGTGTGGATGAGAATGGCGTGAGTTACACGATCCCGGACCCGCGTGCGGCGTTCTGCCAGGGGCTGGTCAGTGATGATGGGTTGATCAGCCAGCGGCTGTTGGGGGTGGAGGAGATTTTCGGTACGGCTATTCCCAATTCGCCTGGGTTTGTGGCAGCGTTCGAACGGTGTTTTACCAGTTTGCGTGACAACGGTGTCACCCAAACCCTGCAAACCCTCCTGAAGAAACCGGCTTAGAAAATGTGGGAGCTGGCTTGCCTGCGATGCAGACACCTCGGTCTATCTGATAAACCGAGGCGATGCCATCGCAGGCAAGCCAGCTCCCACACAAGCCAGCTCCCACAGTTGATCGGGTTTCCAATCCAAAACAACAATACTGCTGAGCACCCCACCATGACCCAGCAAAACCTGTTCCTCGGCATCGACTGCGGCACCCAGGGCACCAAGGCCATCGTCCTCGACGCTGCCAGCGGCAAGGTGCTGGGCCTGGGCGCCGCCGCCCATACACTGATCAGCGGCGCCAACGGCCGCCGCGAGCAAGACACCCAGGAATGGCTCGACGCCTTCACCGCAGCCACTCACCGCGCCTTGCAACAGGCCGGCGTGGACGGCCAGGACATCCTCGGCATCGGCGTTTCCGGGCAACAGCACGGCCTGGTGCTGCTCGATGAAAACGGCCAAGTCCTGCGCCCGGCCAAGCTGTGGTGCGACACCGAAACCACCGCCGAAAACGAGCGCCTGCTGCAACACCTGGGCGGTGAAAGCGGCTCGCTGGAGCGCCTGGGCGTGGCGATTGCACCGGGCTACACCGTGTCCAAGCTGCTGTGGACACGCGAGCAACACCCGGATGTGTTCGCGCGCATCGCCCATATCCTGTTGCCCCACGACTACCTCAACTACTGGCTCACCGGGCGTGCCGTCGCCGAATACGGCGATGCGTCGGGCACCGGCTACTTCAACGTGCGCAGCCGCACGTGGGATGTGGATCTGCTCAAGCACATCGACCCCAGCGGGCGCCTGGAAGCGGCGTTGCCACCGCTGATCGAGGCCGATCAAGCCGTCGGCACGATCCTGCCGGCCATCGCCGAACGCCTGGGCATCAACCCCAACGCCATCGTGTCCAGCGGCGGCGGCGACAATATGATGGGCGCCATCGGCACCGGCAATATCGCCCCCGGCGTGATCACCATGAGCCTCGGTTCATCGGGCACCGTTTACGCGTTTGCCGAGCAGCCCAACGTCAGCCCCCAGGCCTCGGTGGCGACATTCTGCTCATCCAGCGGCGGCTGGCTGCCGTTGATTTGCACCATGAACTTGACCAACGCCACCGGGGTGATCCGCGAGCTGTTCGAGCTGGACCTCGCCGCGTTCAACGCCCTGGTCGCCGAGGCCCCGATTGGCGCCGAGGGCGTGAGCATGCTGCCGTTCCTCAACGGCGAGCGCGTGCCCGCCCTGCCCCACGCCAGCGGCAGCCTGCAGGGCCTGACCATGACCAACCTGACCCGCGCCAACCTGTGCCGCGCGGTGGTCGAGGGCACCACTTTCGGCCTGCGCTATGGCCTTGACCTGCTGCGCCAGACCGGCCTGCAAAGCCAGAGCATCCGCTTGATCGGCGGCGGTTCGAAAAGCCCGCTGTGGCGGCAGATGGTCGCCGACATCATGAACACCGAAGTGATCTGTACCGAACAACCGGAAGCCGCCGCACTGGGCGCAGCGATCCAGGCGGCGTGGTGCCAATCCGGCGAATCCCTGGCCAGCCTGTGCGCCAAGTGCGTGAGCCTCGACCTGGCAAGCCGCACCCTGCCGGTGGCGGCCAGTGTCAGCGCCTATCAACAGGCCTACGAACGCTATCAACAGCACGTGGCAACCCTTTAAGAGCGAACGACTATGTATCTGGTGTGTGGTGAAGCGCTGTTTGATTTTTTCAGCGAGGAGGATGCCAGCGGGCAGGCGTCCAAGGTCAACTACAAGGCGATTGCCGGTGGCTCGCCGTTCAACGTGGCCGTGGGTTTACGCCGCCTCGGCGTCGACGCCGGGCTGTTGGGTGGCGTGTCCACGGATTTCCTCGGCCGGCGTTTATTGCAGGTGCTCAGGGATGAAGGCGTGAGCGAACAGTTTTTGGTGGAATTCGCCGCGCCGACCACCCTGTCGATGGTCGCGGTGGGCAGCGATGGTTCGCCGCAGTACAACTTTCGCGGTGAAGGCTGCGCGGATCGCCTGTTGGAGATCAGCCATCTGCCGGCACTCGGCGATGACATTCGCGGCCTGCATATCGGCTCGTTCTCCCTGGTGGTGCAGCCGGTTGGCGACACCCTGATGCGCCTGGTCCAGCGTGAAAGCGGCAAGCGCCTGATCAGCCTCGATCCCAACGTGCGCCTCAACCCGCAACCGGATATCCACCTGTGGCGCGCGCGCATCGCCGAGCTGGTCCAGCATGCCGATATGATCAAGGTCAGCGACGAAGACCTGCACCTGCTGTACCCCGAGCAATCGCCGGAAAGTGTCTTGCAAGGTTGGCTGCAACACCGTTGCCAGCTGGTGTTTCTCACCCGCGGTGGCGACGGCGCCAGCGTATTTAGCCGCCAACATGGGCACTGGTCTGCACCTGCGGTCAAAGTGGTGATGGCCGATACGGTCGGCGCCGGGGATACCTTCCAGGCGGCGTTGATTGCATGGCTCACCGAGCACGCGCTGGACTCGATAGAAGGCCTGCAACAGCTGTCCCGTGAGCAGATCGACAGCATGCTGGGGTTTGCGATTCGCGCGGCGGCCATGACCTGCAGCAAGACCGGACCCGACCTGCCTTACCGCGACCAATTGGGTTAAATCTGCGTGAAGAAGTAGGATAAATTCGCCGATCGTGTAGGCAATCGCTTTCGAATATGAAGCTTTTGTCAGGAAGCCACAAAATTAATCAATGGTTAATCTCGGGAGACAACAGTGAACGCGTCCGCCCATCACCACGATGGGCCAGCGAATCCCTGTTGGAGATCCCTCATGAACACAAAAACCCTGCTGATCGGCCTGACCTTGGCGCTCGCCGCCGTATCGGGCGTGGCACAAGCCGATTCAAAACCGGTGCCTTACCGCTATGGCATGCCCATGGATGTGCAGAAGGTGATCTCGATGAACGAACCGATGACCACTGAATGCAAGGTCATCAAGGCCGATATCAAGTTCCTCGACAAGGCCGGTGTTGAGCAGCACGTGAGCTATAAAAAGCTGTCTGACGCGTGCATGTCGCAGAATTGAAGGCTGTGCTGACAAAGGGCGGCGTAATTGCCCACGACCGGCTATCCTTGCGCGCTGATCACCCGGCCGAAAGGACTCGTCATGCCGCTGCGCTTCTATACGCTCGCCCTGTTTACCGCCCTGCTCTGCTTCGCCCTCGCCCTGACCTGGGGCCTGCGCCCCGACTGGCTGTTGTGGCTGTGGAGCGTGGAGTACTCAAGCGCCACGGCCTTGGTGGCCCGGCGTAACGCCGCGCTGTTCCTGGCCCTCGGCATCATGTTCTACCGCGCCCGCCACGCGCCACCCTCCGACACACGCCGCGCCATCACCACCGGGTTTATCACCGGGTGTTTTGTCTTGGCCGCGTTGGGTTTGAGCGAGTGGATCAGTGGCAATGCCGGCCCGGGCATCCTTCTGGCGGTGGCCACGGAAACCGTGCTGGGCCTGGCGTTTATCCAGGCCCATAGGGCTTCGGTGTTAACCCCTCAAACTGCCGGCTGAATCAATAGCCACGCCCGCCCGCTCTTTGCAGCGCGGGTGCATGGGTGTGCTTGAGGTCTTCGCGCAACCCGGTGATCAGGTTGCAAATGGCGCGGCTGCTGTCGAGTTTGTCGGCGTTGATGCCTTTGACTTCCAAATCCACCCGGTCACGGTCGCGGTCGTCATAGACCTTGATCGTCAGCGAAGCGTCTTCGGCTTTGGTGCATTCGCACCGTTTGGGCAGGAAACTTGTTTCAATAATGCTGCGTAATTCCAGTTCCGAAAGCATGGTCAACCTCTCCTTTCCTGAGACTGCCAATCGATTGTTATGAATCCGACAGGCACTGGCCTGTCACGTCTTGCCAACCCTGGAAGACGCTTGCAATCACCAGCCTACCCGGCAAAATCCGTTGCCGTTGTAACCTTTCCTCATAAGCGTCGTGCGGCGTTATATATCTGCGACAGCACCCTTTAAATCATCGCCGAACCGCGGCGATTAAACGTTTAACCCGCCAGTTCGCATCAAGCGGCACCTTGCGCAGCCACCCTTTCGGCAACATATCGCAAACTATCAAAGTTGATATTCGCCCCGGAATTGATCGCCACCAAGGTCTGCCCACGGACGCCGCTGCGCGCGACGTACTTGCGAATGCCTGCCACCGCCAACGCCCCGGATGGTTCAGTGATAGAGCGCGTGTCGTCGTAGATCAGCTTGATCGCGCTGCACAGCTCGTCGTTGCTGACGGTGATGACTTCGTCCACCCAGTCGCGGCAGATTTCAAAACCATACGCGCCGACCTGCGCCACCGCCGTGCCATCGGCAAACCCATCGACGCCCGGCAGCACCACCCGTTCACCGGCACGCAGGGCCGCCAACAGGCAGCTGGAACCTTCGGGCTCGACGCCGACGATGCGCACTTCGGGGCGCAGGTATTTGACGTACGCGGCAATCCCGGCGATCAGCCCGCCGCCGCCCACCGGCACGAAGATCGCGTCCAGCGGGCCTTGTTGCTGACGCAGGATTTCCATGGCCACGGTGCCCTGGCCGGCGATCACCTCCGGGTCGTCGAAGGGTGAGACAAAGGTGCAACCCGAGGCCTCGGCCAGTTGCAACGCATGGGCCAGGGCAAACGGAAAACTTGCCCCGTGCAGCACCGCTTCGGCACCCCGCGAGCGCACGCCCAGCACCTTGAGGTCCGGGGTGGTGGCGGGCATGACGATACGCGCCTTGATCCCCAATTCCAGGGCCGCCAGCGCCACGCCTTGCGCATGGTTGCCCGCCGAGGCCGTCACCACGCCCCGGGCCTTTTGCGCGTCACTGAGTTGCACCAGCTTGTTGTAGGCGCCACGGATCTTGAAGGAAAACGTCGGTTGCAGGTCTTCACGCTTGAGCAGCACGGTATTGCCCAGCAAGGCCGACAACGCCGGCGCCGCTTGCAAGGGCGTGCGCACCGCCAAGTCGTACACCGGGGCGGCGAGGATTTTTTTCACGTAGTGCTCAAGCAGCCCCGGGGCGGCGGTGTGGGGCGCGGTGCTGGTGCTCATGGGTGTCTCCTGGCGTGATGCTAAGGGCCCTGGAGACGGAAAAACAAAACCCGCCTCTAGGGCGGGTTTGGGTACAGCCGTGCGCTATCCCGCCAAATGAGGAATGGCGGTAATAATCATGCTTGGCTGGCTACGGAATGCTGAAAAGTTCATGCCCTGAAATTAACCGCGTACGGCGGGACGAGTCAACAAAAGGTTTACTAGCGATATACGAAACATATACGCTTTGTATATCAACCCAGCACAGTGAACCCCATGGGCATCGTCAAGATCACCGACCAACTGCACGAACAACTGCGCCTGGCCAGCGCCGCGATGGACCGTTCCATCAACGCCCAGGCCGAATTCTGGATCAAGATCGGCCTGCTCGCCGAGCTCAATCCCAACCTGGCCTACAACGACCTGATCAACAAACTGTTGCTGGACAAACCCGACCTGATCCGGGGGCGTAGCCAATGATCAAGACCGCCGCCCAACTGGCCGTGATGCGCGAATCCGGGCGCCTGCTGGCCCAGGTATTCACCATGCTCGACGGCTTTGTCGCCGCCGGCCGCTCGACCCTGGAGCTGGACAGCGCCGTCGAAGCCTTTATCCGCAACGACCTGCAAGCACGCCCCGCCAGCCTGGGCCAATACGATTACCCCTTCTCCATCAACACCTCGATCAACGAGGTGGTGTGCCACGGCATGCCCAGCGCCAAGGACGTGTTGCAGGACGGCGACATCATCAACATCGACATCACCCTGGAAAAAGGCGGCTACATCGCCGACTCCAGCAAGATGTACATGATTGGCAACGTGGCGCCCAAGGCCCGGCGCCTGGTGGAACAGACCTTCGAAGCGATGTGGGCCGGCATCCGCCAGGTCAAGCCCGGCGCTCGCCTGGGGGACATCGGCCATGCTATCCAGAGCCACGCCCAGGCCAACGGCTACAGCGTGGTGCGCGAGTACTGCGGCCATGGCATTGGCCGGCAGATGCATGAAGAGCCGCAGATCCTGCACTTCGGCCGCCCCGGCACCGGGCTGGAACTGCGTGAAGGCATGGTGTTTACCGTCGAGCCGATGCTTAACCAGGGCGGCGCCAAAGTGCGCAGCCTCAAGGATGGCTGGACGGTGGTGACCAAGGACAACAGTTTGTCGGCACAGTGGGAGCATACGGTGGCGGTGACGGCGGAGGGGTTTGAGGTGCTGACTCTCCAAGCCTCACCTTGAATCCCCCTGTGGGAACTGGATTTTTTGTGGGAGCTGGCTTGCCTGCGATGGCGGTGGGTCAGTCACAGTTGTTTTAACTGGACCACCGCTATCGCAGGCAAGCCAGCTCCCACAGTTGATCTTCCACAGTTGATCTTCTGTGTCTGTGCTACCAACCCTGGCCCTGACGCTTGAGCTCCAAGCGCCGCACAAACTCCTCCAACACCAAGCCATACAGGTCGTCCTGCAAATAGGCATCCTCGATACCCGCATCCATATTCGGGTTGTCGTTCACCTCGATCACCACCACCTTGTCGCCGGACTGCTTGAGGTCGACGCCATAGAGGCCGTCGCCGATCAGGTTGGCGGTCTTCACCGCCAGCTCCACCACCGCCTTCGGCGCTTCATGGACCGCCAGGGTGCGGCACTCGCCGTTGATGGCCTGGCCGATGGCCTTGTGGTTGTAGATCTGCCAATGGCCCTTGGACATGAAGTACTGGCAGGCAAAGATCGGCTTGCGGTTGAGCACGCCGATGCGCCAGTCGTACTCGGTGTAGAAAAACTCCTGGGCCAGCAGCAGCACCGAATGCTCGAACAGCTCGGCCGTGGCCTTGAGCAAGGCCTCCTGGCTTTCCACCTTGATCACACCCTTGGAAAAACAGCCGTCGGGGATCTTCAGCACCAACGGAAACCCGAGGCGCTCGCCGACCCGCTCGAAGTCTTCCGGTCGCTCCTTGTAGAGGATCTCGGTGGCGGGCATGCCCAGCTGATGACTGTTGAGCAGGTCGGCGAGGTAGACCTTGTTGGTACAGCGCAGGATCGACGCCGGGTCGTCCATCACCACCAGGCCTTCGCTTTCGGCTTTCTTGGCGAAACGGTAGGTGTGGTTGTCAACGCTGGTGGTCTCGCGGATCAGCAAGGCGTCGTATTCGGCCAGGCGCGCGTAGTCCTTGCGCTCGATCAACTGCACATCAATGCCCAGGCCCTTGCCCACGCGAATGAAATGCTCCAGGGCCTTGGGGTTGGACGGCGGCAATTGCTCCAGGGGATCGTGGAGGATCGCCAGGTCATAACGGGCCATCCGGCGCGAGCGCGGCTGGCGCCAGATCTTGCGGCTGAAGTTGTCGAGGGCGTGGGCGAAGTGATCTTCCTGGTCATCGCGCAACTTATGCAACGCGCCACACTTGACGCCTTCGATATGCCAGCCGTTATGTTTTTTGAATTCAACTAACAGAATCGGACAGGCAAAGGTTTCAAACAACTCACGGGCCAGATCCTGCAACGGCTCTATGGTGGTCCGGCCAAAGTAAAGGGTCAGGGTAAAGCCTTCGGTATTGCTGTAAAGATGATGACTGAGGGCTTTATCCAGGGTCTTGTCCAAGTTATCCAGGGCCAGCCCGTATAACGACTTTTTCGTCAGTTCGCTGATGGTGCGCACCGAGGGAATCACCTTGTGCCCGCGCGCCTCGGCCAGCAGCGAACAGTAGTAGCCGTGGCCCAGGTACTTGTAGCTGCGGCACAGGTTGATCACCTGCACGCGCTTGCCGGTGTCGCTGTCGCGGGTTTGCTCCAGGTATTCCTGGGCGGTGACAATGTCTTCGCTGGGAAAATAGGAGGCCCAATCTTCCTTGCGTTCGACGATGATCACTACTTGACTGGACGGCTTGGAAGTCGTGGAAAAATAACCGTTGGAAGTTATTGTCGCCGTGACACTTTGCTCGGATACTTCACGCCAATGACCTTGTACCGCTGACATAATATTTGATCCGCTTAAGAGAACTCGACCTTTTCTATTAAGCACGATCTTTTAGAGAAGTCCCGTTTCGTTACGCAACTTTTACGGCGGTTATATGGCACTTGTCTTTCGCGTTGCATGCACCACGGATATACCCGCCTTAATCACTCTAGAGCAGCAATGTTTTATCAGTGATCGGCTGTCACCGCGCAGTGTGCGCTGGATGATCAGCCGCGCCCACGGCCAGTTGCTGGTGGTGGCGCGTGACGGGCAACTGCTCGGTTATGCCCTGCTGCTGTTACGCCGCAGGAGTACGCGGGCGCGGCTGTACTCCATCGCCATCGCCGAACAGGCGCGCGGCATGGGCCTGGGCCAGCAATTGCTGGCCCGCATCGAAGCCTGCGCCGTGGCGCACCGCTGCACCCACCTGCGCCTGGAAGTGCGCACCGACAACCCCGGCGCCCTGGGCTTGTATGAACGCAACGGCTACCGGCGCTTTGCCCAGGTCGACAATTACTACGCGGACCACACCAGTGCCCTGCGCCTGGAAAAGCCCTTGCCTACGCCACCTGCTTGATCGCGGCCTTGGCTTCCAGCTCGCGCACCAGTGGCAACACACGCTTGCCGAAATACTCCACTTCTTCCTGGAAGTGCAGGAAGCCCGCCAGCACCAGGTCCACGCCCACCGCCTTGAGCGCGACAATGCGTTCGGCAATTTGCTGCGGGGTGCCGATGAGGTTGGTCTTGAAGCCGTCGTTGTACTGCACCAGGTCCTCAAAGCTGGATTTGGCCCAGTTGCCCTCGCCTTCCGGTGACGCCTTGCCCGCCTGTTTCGCCGCGTCGCCAAAGGCGTTGACGGCCTCGGGATCGGCCTTGTCGATGATTTCGGCGAGCACGGCGCGGGCCTCTTCTTCGGTGTCACGGGCGATCACAAAGGCGTTGACCCCGACTTTCACCGAATGGTTGTTGGCCGCTGCCTTGGCGCGAATGTCATCGACCTGGGCCTTGATCCCTTCAGGGGTGTTGCCGTTGGTGAAGTACCAGTCCGACACCCGCGCGGCCATGTCCCGGGCGGCCCGCGAACTGCCGCCCTGGAACACTTCCGGTTGGCCCAGGGGCTTGGGTTTCAAGGTGTAGTTGTTGAAGCGGTAGAAGTCGCCCTTGAAGGTGAAATCGTCCTGGGTCCAGATGCCTTTGAGCGCGCGGATAAATTCCTCGGAGCGGCGGTAACGTTCGTCATGCTCCAACCAAGGTTCGCCAATGGCCTGGAACTCGCCCTTGAACCAGCCGCTGACGATATTCACCGCGATACGGCCGTTGGTGAGCTGGTCGATGGTTGCCAATTGCTTGGCCGCCAGCGCCGGCTGCCAAGGCCCTGGCAGGATCGCAGCGATCACCTTGAGCGTGGTGGTCGCCGCCAGTAAGGCATGGCTGAACGCCACGGACTCATGCTGGTTCTCGGCGCCGTAGCCGGCGGTGAAACGGATTTGGGTCAGGCCGTATTCAAAGCCGGCGGCTTCCGCCAGCTGCGCCAGCTTGCGGTTGTAATCGATGCCCCAGTGGGTGCGTTGCTCGATCTTGCTGACCACCAAGCCACCGCTGACGTTGGGCACCCAGTAGGCAAATTTCACAGGCTGCTGACTCATCGGACACTACCTCGTACATAGGGGATGTACCGAAGGCTTGAGCAGCAAGCGTGCCAGCCCGGCCAAACGCCCGCGCCAGGCGGGTTGCGGCAAACGGCGT
Organism: Pseudomonas sp. Marseille-Q1929; assembly: GCF_017316265.1. Classification (NCBI taxonomy): domain Bacteria; kingdom Pseudomonadati; phylum Pseudomonadota; class Gammaproteobacteria; order Pseudomonadales; family Pseudomonadaceae; genus Pseudomonas; species Pseudomonas sp. Marseille-Q1929. The sequence continues at coordinate 22,603 of NZ_JAFLWU010000042.1, read as the reverse complement.
GGCGGTGCAGCGCTGTCGCAGATCGCGATGGTTTGTCGAACCACTGTTGCCAGGGCAACAGTTGCGGCAGGCCGCGCCCCGTAAACACGGGCCCGCGCACCCGGCACGGACTGTGCAATCACCCCTGCATTGACCACAGGAGCCGCCCCCATGACCGAACACCACGTCATCAACCCGCTGTCCATCGGCGTCGATTACCCCACGCTGGCCGCGCGCTTCCGGCCGATCTTCGCACGCATCGCCGCAGGCGCCGTGCAGCGTGAACAGACCCGCACCCTGCCCCATGAACCGATCCAGTGGCTCAAGGCCGCCGGCTTTGGCGCCGTGCGCGTGCCGGTGGAATACGGCGGCGGCGGCGCGTCCCTGCCGCAGCTGTTTGAACTGCTGATCGAACTGGCCGCCGCCGACTCCAACATCCCCCAGGCGTTGCGCGGGCACTTTGCATTTGCCGAAGACCGCCTCAACGCACCACCCTGCGCCAATCGCGACCTGTGGTTCAAGCGCTTTGTCGACGGCGATATCGTCGGCTGTGCCTGGACCGAAATCGGCAACGTCGCCATTGGCGATGTCGTCACCCAGGTCAGCCCCGACGGCGACAACTGGACCCTCAACGGTGAAAAGTTCTACAGCACCGGCAGCATTTTCGCCGACTGGATCGACGTGTACGCCCAGCGCAGCGATACCAAGGGCGATGTCATCGCCGCCACCCGCGCGCGCCAGCCCGGCGTGGTGCACAGCGACGACTGGGACGGCTTTGGCCAGCGCACCACCGGCAGCGGCACCTCGCGGTTTACCAATGCCGTGGTGGAAGCCGACAACGTGATCGACTTTGCCACGCGCTTCAAATACCAGACGGCGTTTTACCAACTGGTGTTATTGGCCAGCCTGGCCGGGATCGGCCGCGCCGCGCTCAACGACGTAGCCGAGCAGGTGCGCAGCCGCAAGCGCATCTACAGCCATGGCAATGCGCCCCATGTCAGCCAGGACGCGCAGATCCAACAGGTGGTAGGTGACGTCGCGGCGTTGGTCTACGCCGCCGAAGCCAGTGCGTTGAAAGCCACGCTGCCGGCACAACAAGCCTACGTGGCGCGGTTTGGCGGGGATGATGCCGCCGAGCGCGCGGCCAATGTGGCGGCTGAGATTGAATCGGCGACGGCGCAGGTGGTGGTGTCGGAGTTGATCCAGCGGGCGACCAGCCAATTGTTCAACGCGCTGGGGGCGTCGGATGTGCGCCAGGGCAAAGCCCTGGATCGGCACTGGCGCAATGCACGCACGGTGTCGTCACATAATCCGGTGATCTACAAGGCGCGGATTGTCGGGGATTGGGTGATCAATGGGACTGAGCCGCCGTTTGTGTGGCAGATCGGTAATGGCCCGGCGAGGACTTAAGGCCAGCCTCGGTTAAAAATGTGGGAGCTGGCTTGCCTGCGATGGCGGTGGGTCAGTCAAAAATGTGTTTGCTGACCCACCGCCATCGCAGGCAAGCCAGCTCCCACACAAGCCCAGTCCTACAGTTGGATTGCGTACAGCCTTAGAAGGCTAGTTTGTAGCCGATGGCCATCAACATCACTGCCAAACACGGCCGCAACACCCCGTCCGGCAGCTTGCCGGTCATGTGGCTGCCGATGTAGATCCCCGGCAGCGAGCCCATCAACAGAAAGCCCAGCAAGTGCCAATCCATATTGCCCATGCTCGCATGGCCCAGGCCCGCAACCAGGGTCAGGGGCACGGCGTGGGCGATCTCGGTGCCGACCAGGCGGCGCGTGGCAAGGAACGGATAGAGGATAAACAACGCCACGGTGCCGAGGGCGCCGGCGCCGATGGAGGTCAGCGCGACCATGGTGCCCAGGATGGCGCCGGTGACCACCGTCAGCAGGTTCAGGTTGCGCGGGCTCATGTGGTAGTCGTCACCGGCATGGCGCTGGGCGAAAGCCAGGAGCTGTTTCTTGAACAGGATCGCCAGGGCGGTCAGCAGCAGCACCACGCCGAGGGCTTGCTTGATCACCGCGTTCATCGCGCTGGGGTCGGTGTGCAGGCTGGCGAGGAACCACAGGGTCAGCAGCACGGCGGGCACGCTGCCCAGGGTCAGCCAACCGGTGATGGTCCAGTCGATGTTCTTGTTCTTGCTGTGCACCAGCACGCCACCGGACTTGGTGATCGCCGCGTACAACAGGTCTGTGCCCACGGCGGTGGCCGGGTTGATGCCGAACCACAGCAGGATCGGCGTCATCAACGAGCCCCCGCCCACACCGGTCATGCCCACGATAAAACCAACAATCAGGCCAGCAACGACAAAACCAACATTACCCACATCCATTACAACTACCTGCAGCCTTATAAATTTCTGGCGGCAGGATAGCGATTTTTCTTATAACGACTTATATCAATGTGATCTGACTTTAGATCATTTTGTTTTTTCGCCGATTTATTTATCGATACCTGCATCCATTTGCCGTGCCCATGGGTAGTACCTGCAGCAACCCTGCTGTTCTACCCAATGGAGAAACACCCATGAACGCCAAAGCATTGCTCTGCCTGACTACCCTGCTCACCGCCCCGGCTGCCTTCGCCCAGAGCGGTTTGCCCGACAGCATCAAGGTGCCGGATGGCCATAAGGTCGCGATGGAAACCACCGGTGTCGGCGAAATCACCTACGAGTGCCGCGACAAAGCCAACGCCGCCGGCCAGACCGAATGGACCTTCGTCGGCCCGAAAGCGGTGCTCAATGATCGCAGCGGCAAACAAGTGGGCACCTACTTTGGCCCACCGGCAACCTGGCAGGCCAAGGACGGTTCGAAGATCACCGGCACTCAACTGGCCGTGGCCCCGTCGAGCCCGGGCAACCTGCCGTATCAACTGGTCAAGGCCAACCCGGCTGAAGGCAAGGGCGCGATGAGCGGCGTGAGTTACATCCAACGGGTCGCGCTCAAGGGTGGCGTGGCGCCGAGCAGCGAGTGCACCACGGCCAATAAAGGCAAGCAGGAAGTGGTCAAGTACCAGGCCGACTACATTTTCTGGGCGGCCAACTGAGCAAACTCGGCTACGCTGCCCCCAGTGCAGATGAACTCGTTGTTCTGCCATTGGGGGTAGCCATACGTGTTTGATTACGAAGCCTGTCTGCTGGCCTGTGCCCGTGGCGATCAGCGCGCGTTGCGCCAACTCTACGAACAGGACAGCGGCCACTTGCTCGGCGTGGCCTTGCGCATCACCCGGGACAAGGCCCTGGCCGAAGATGTCGTGCATGACGCGTTTATCAAGATCTGGCGCGGCGCCGGCAGTTTCGACCCGGCGCGCGGTGCCGCCCGTGGCTGGGTATTCAGTGTGACCCGCCACCTGGCCCTCAATGCCATGCGCAACAGCTACCGCGAAGTGCCGCTGGGCGACGAACATGAGCCCGCCGCAACCCCCGAATTTTCCACACACTCAGGGCAGATCCACACCTGCCTGGAACAGCTCGACCCGGCCCGTCGCTCGTGCATCCTGCACGCCTATGTCGACGGTTATTCCCACAGCGAAATCGCCCGGAAACTGGACACCCCGTTGGGAACCGTCAAAGCCTGGATCAAACGTAGCCTCGCCGCGCTGCGGGAGTGCATGGCATGAGCAACCCCCTGGACGAACTGGCCAGCGAATACGTACTGGGCACCCTGCCCGGCGAACAGCGCGCCGAGGTGGAACAACGTCTCCAACACGACCCCGAGCTGCGCGCGGCCGTCGACGCCTGGGAACAGCGCCTGCTGCCCCTGACCGCCTTGGCCGAGCCGGTACCGCCCTCACCGCACCTGTGGCAGCGCATCGAGCGCAACCTCAGCGGCGTGCGCACCCCGTGGTGGGACCTGCTGGCCCTGTGGCGCGGCCTGGCCGGCGCCGGGCTGGTGGCAACGTTGGCTCTGGCGGCGCTGTTGCTGACCCGCCCAGCGAGCATTGAGCCGACGTTTGTGGTGGTGCTGGTCGCCCCGCAGAACCAGGCGCCGGGCTGGGTGATCCAAGCCAGCAACAACCAGCAGATTCAGTTGATCCCGTTGGGCGTGATGGAAGTGCCGGCGGACAAGGCCCTGCAATTCTGGACCAAGGGCGATGGCTGGCAGGGCCCGGTGTCGCTGGGGCTGGTCAAGCCGGGGCAGACGCTGTCGGTGCCGCTGGACAAGCTGCCGCCGCTGTCGCCTAACCAGCTGTTTGAGCTGACCCTGGAAGACCCGCGCGGCTCGCCGACCGGCAAACCGACGGGGCCGATCCAGGCGATTGGCCGCGCGGTGAAGGTGCTCTGATCAGGCCACGCTGGGCAGCCACACGCGAAACCGCGCGCCGCCCAAGGGTGAGGCTTGGGCGATCAAGGTGCCGCCCTGGGCTTCCATGGCGCGCCGGCTGATCGCCAACCCCAGGCCGAAACCACCGGTGGCGCGGTCGCGGCTGCGGTCGAGGCGGTAGAACGGTTCGAAGATGCGCTCACGCTGGTCCAGCGGGATGCCGATGCCGTCGTCGTCGACCCAGATCTCGCAACCGTCCGGCCCAACCCTGACGCCGACCTGAATGCGTTTATCGCAATAGCGCGTGGCATTGCGCAGCAGGTTCTGCAACACGCGGGCGGTGAGGCGCGGGTCGAGGTTGAAGCGCTCGACGGCGCAGTCGAGTGCCACATCGATGACGATCTCGGGGTTTTCCAGCTCGTCATCGACGCTGCCCAGCACGCTGTCGATAAATTCATCGAGCACCACTTCGACCCGCTCAGGCAGTTGCGCCGGGTTTTGCAGGCGGCTGTAGGACAGCAGTTCCAGCACCAGTTCATCCAGCTCGCGGATATGCGCAACAAGGCCGTGCAAGCGTTCGCGGCTGGCCTGGGGCAAGTCGTCGGACAGTGCCAGCGCCAGGCCGAAATCCAGGCGCGTGAGCGGCGTGCGCAGTTCATGGGACACGGCGTTGAGCAGGTCGCGCTGCTGGTTGAGCAGCTGTTCGACGTCATCGGCCATGGTGTCAAACACCGCCGCCAGGCTGCCGATGTTGGAGCTGGGGGGAATGCGTGTGCGTTCTGCCAGATTGCCGCGGCCCAATTGCGCGGCGGTGCTTTTCAGGCGTTCCAGGTCACGCCAGTGCGGACGCAACCAGACCAGCAGGCAGGCCAGCAACGCGGCGCCGATCAGCACGTTCATCGACCAGTACAGCAGGTTCATGTCCAGCGGGTCCGGCGGAATGGTCAGCTTGACCACGAACTGCTCGTTGATCGGCGAGCTGATGTCTTCCATCCAGCCCCACTCGCCCAGGCGGATCACCGGTTTGCCCTCGGCCAGACGTTGCGCCTCGGCAGGGGTGTAGCTGGCGTCCTGGCGCAACAGCAGTTGCACCTTGAGCGGCGCAAAGTCGGCGCTCAGCTGTTCGGTCAATTGCGACCACCGCTCCACCGGCGCGCGCAGGTACTGCTTGACGATCAGCTTCTGCATACCGCGGGACTGCTCGACGTTGTAGTCCATGTAGCGGTGTTCGAAGAGTTGGATCACCAGCTTCGGGATCAGGAAGATCGCCGCGCTGTAGGTGACGATGGTGATCAGGTACAGCCGCAGGAGGACGCGAAACATCGGTCAGCATTCCCACTCGGAACGGCTGAACAGGTAGCCCTTGCCCCACACGGTCTTGATCTTGCGCGCTTCGCCGGCGTGGTCGTCGAACTTGCGTCGCAGCTTGGAGATGGCCACGTCCACCGAGCGGTCGGTGCCGTTGAACTCGATGCCGCGCAGGCGTTGCAGGATCTGGTCGCGGCTGAGCACTTCGCCGGCGTGGCGGGCCAGCACCACCAGCAGGTTGTATTCGCCGCTGGACAGCTCCACCACCTGCTCGCGCCAGGTCACGGTGCGTTCCGACAGGTCGATGCACAGGTTGCCCATGAGGATCTGGTCGTTGGCCACCTGCGGTTCCGACAGGCTGCTGCGGCGCAGCAAGGTGCGCACCCGTGCCAGCAAGACGCGGGGCTCGCAGGGTTTGGTCACGTAGTCGTCGGCGCCCATTTCCAGGCCCAGCACCTGGTCATGGCTGTCGTCGCGGGCGGTGAGCATGAGGATCGGCAGGCCCGCCGAATCGGCGCGCAGCAGGCGGCACACTTGCAGGCCGTCGAGGCCGGGCAGCATCAGGTCGAGGATCACCAGGTCCGGTGGGTTGAGGCGCGCGCGTTCACGCACATGGTCGCCACGGCTGAGCACACTGACGTGGTAGCCATTGCGCTCCAGGTAGCTGGCAATCAGCTCGGAGAGTGCGGCGTCGTCTTCCACCAGGAGGATGTTGGGCATGGGTGTTTCCAAAAAGATACAGAAGTAAGTCGTACACAATTTCAATGCATGAACAGGCTTGTGTGGGAGCTGGCTTGCCTGCGATGGCATCAACTGGGTGGACCTGATGTACCGAGGTGCCTGCATCGCAGGCAAGCCAGCTCCCACATCAGTCCGCGTTTGTATCAGCTAGGATATACGCCCGCAGCCCAGCGTGGGCCTTGCCTTACATTTCTTCACACACGACCTACACAGCTTCACAGCACCCCGGCCCCACGGGCTTTAGGATGCACCAGTCATTATTGGGATAAGAGCATGTCGAAGAATCTGTTTGCGCCGTTTTGCCTGCTGGCCCTGACCCTTGCCCTGAGCGCGTGTGACCAGTCCGCCGCCGAGGCGCCGCAGATGCCCCTGGCCAAAGTGCGTATCGAAACCCTTGAAGCCAAGCCCCTGTCCATCAGCAGCGAGCTGAGCGGGCGCATCGCCGCGCCGCGCATTGCCGAGGTGCGTGCACGGGTGGCGGGCGTGGTGATGCAGCGGGTATTCAAGGAAGGCCATGACGTCAAACAGGGCGACGTGCTATTTCGCATCGACCCGGCTCCGTTCAAGGCCGACCTCGACAGCGCCCAGGCCAACCTGAGCAAGGCCGAGGCCAATGCGTTCCAGGCGCGCTTGCAAGAGCAGCGCTACAGCCAACTGGTGGCCGACAAGGCCATCAGCGGCCAGGACTACGACAACGCCCGCGCGGCGCTGCGCCAGACCAACGCCGAAGTCGCCGCCAACAAGGCCGCCGTGGAGCGCGCCAGGCTGAACCTGGGCTACGCCACCGTGACCGCGCCGATTTCCGGGCGTATCGGCCGTGCCCTGGTGACTGAAGGGGCGCTGGTGGGCCAGAACGAGGCGACGCCGCTGGCGATCATCCAGCAACTGGACCCGATCCACGCCGACCTGACCCAGTCCACCCGCGAGCTGAATGACCTGCGCCGCGCCTTCCGCGCCGGCAGTTTGAAGCAGGTCGGCCAGGACCAGGCCAAGGCCACGCTGATCGAGGACGACGGCAGCCTCTACCCGTTGCCGGGCAAGTTGCTGTTCGCCGAGATCAGCGTCGACCCGGGCACCGGGCAGATCATCCTGCGCAGCGAGTTCCCCAACCCGGACCTCGACCTGCTGCCCGGCAGTTTTGTGCGGGTGCGCCTGGAACAGGCCGTCGACAAGCAAGGCATCAGCGTGCCGCAACGCGCCATTACCCGTGACAGCGCCGGCATCCCGATGGTGCTGCTGCTGGACGCCGAGCAAGTCGTCAGCCAGCAACCGGTGGAGTTGGGTGCGGTGATCAACGACCGCTGGGTGGTCAACCACGGCCTCAAGCCCGGCGACCGCATTATCGTCGAAGGCCTGCAACACGCCCGCCCCGGTGAAAAAGTAGAGGTGGACAACAGCCCCACCTCCGGCCAGCTCGCAAAGGAATAATCCGCCATGCCGCAGTTCTTTATTGACCGCCCGATCTTCGCTTGGGTGGTGGCCCTGTTTATCCTGCTGGCGGGCTTGCTGGCCATCCCGCAGTTGCCGGTGGCGCAGTACCCCAACGTCGCGCCGCCGAAAGTCGAAATCTATGCGGTGTACCCTGGCGCATCGGCGCAGACCCTGGATGAGAGTGTGGTCAGCCTGATCGAGCAGGAGCTCAACGGCGCCGATCACCTGCTGTATTTCGAATCCCAGAGCAGCCTCGGCTCGGCCACCATCACCGCGACCTTCCAGCCGGGCACCGACCCGGAGATGGCCCAGGTCGATGTGCAAAACCGCCTCAAGGCCGTTGAGCCGCGTCTGCCACAGGCGGTGACCCAGCAAGGCTTGCAGGTGGAGAAAGTCTCCGCTGGCTTCCTGTTGTTGGTCACCCTCACCTCCAACGACGGCAAGCTGGATGACGTCGCGCTCAGCGATTACCTGGCGCGCAACGTGATGAACGAGCTCAAGCGCCTGGACGGCGTGGGCAAGGCGCAGTTGTACGGCGCCGAGCGCGCGATGCGCATCTGGATCGACCCGCAGAAGCTGATCGGCTTCAACCTCACGCCGGCCGATGTGAATGCGGCCATCAGCGCGCAGAACGCCCAGGTCTCGGCCGGTAGCATCGGTGATTTGCCAGGCCCAAAAACCCAGGAAATCACCGCGGCGATCCTGGTCAAAGGCCAGCTGTCGACCCCGGCAGAATTCGCCGACATCGTGCTCAAGGCCAACCCGGACGGCTCCACCGTGCGCGTCGGCGACGTGGCGCGGGTGGAAATCGGCAGCCAGGAATACCAGTTCTCCACGCGCCTGAACGGCAAGCCGTCCACCGCCGTCAGCGTGCAATTGGCGCCCGGCGCCAACGCGCTGAACACCGCGACCCTGGTGCGGGCGAAGATGGACGAGCTGTCGCGCTACTTCCCGGCGAACGTGGAGTACAAGATTCCGTACGACACCTCGCCCTTCGTCAAAGTCTCGATCACCAAGGTGGTCTACACCTTGCTGGAGGCCATGGCGCTGGTGTTTGCGGTGATGTTCCTGTTCCTGCAGAACGTGCGCTACACGCTGATCCCGACGCTGGTGGTGCCGATCGCGCTGATGGGCACCTTCGCCACCATGCTGTTGCTGGGTTTCTCGATCAACGTGCTGACCATGTTTGGCATGGTGCTGGCCATCGGCATCCTGGTGGACGATGCGATTGTGGTGGTGGAGAACGTCGAGCGGATCATGGTCACCGAGGGTTTGTCGCCCAAGGAAGCCACGCGTAAAGCCATGGGCCAGATCACTGGCGCCATCGTCGGCATCACCCTGGTGCTGGTGGCAGTGTTCCTGCCGATGGCGTTCATGGCCGGTTCGGTGGGGGTGATCTACCAGCAGTTCTCGCTTTCGATGGCCACCTCGATCCTGTTCTCGGCGTTCCTCGCCCTGACCTTGACCCCCGCGCTGTGCGCCACCTTGCTCAAGCCGATTGCCAAGGGCGAGCACCATGCCAAGGGCGGTTTCTTCGGCTGGTTCAACCGGCGCTTCGAGCAGCTCACCGACCGTTATGAAGGCTGGGTGGCCTACGCCCTCAAGCGCAGCGGCCGTTACCTGCTGATTTACCTGGTGCTGTTGGTGGGCCTGGGTTGGATGTTCACACGCCTGCCCTCCTCGTTCCTGCCGGTGGAAGACCAGGGTTACACCATCACCGATATCCAGCTGCCGCCCGGCGCCAGCAAGAACCGCACGGTGCAGGTGGCCGAGCAGATCGAAGCGCACAACGCCGGTGAGCCGGGGGTGGGCGACACCACCATGATCATGGGCTTCAGCTTCTCCGGTTCGGGGCAGAACGCCGCGCTGGCCTTTACCACGCTCAAGGATTGGTCGGCGCGCGGCAGCGCGGATTCGGCCATGGCGATTGCCGACCGCGCCAACGCCGCGTTCAGCGGGCTCAAGGATGCGATTGCCTACGCCATCCTGCCGCCGCCGGTCGACGGCCTGGGCACTTCCAGTGGGTTTGAGTTCCGCTTGCAGGACCGGGGTGGCGTCGGCCATGCGGCCTTGATGGCGGCGCGTACCGAGTTGCTCGAGACGGCGGAAAAGAGCCCGATCCTCGCCAACGTGCGCGAAAGCGCCCTGGCCGAAGCGCCGCAGGTGCAATTGCAAGTGGACCGCAAGCAGGCCAACGCACTGGGCGTGTCCTTTGCCGATGTGGGCAATGTGCTGTCCTCGGCGATTGGTTCGGCCTACATCAACGACTTCCCCAACCAGGGCCGCATGCAGCGGGTGGTGGTGCAGGCCGAGGGCGACCAGCGCAGCCAGGTGGCGGATTTGATGAAGATCAATGTGCGCAACAAGGAAGGGAAGATGGTGCCGCTGTCGGCATTTGTCGAAGCCAAATGGACCCAGGGCCCGGCGCAATTGACGCGCTACAACGGCTACCCGGCCATCGCCATCAGCGGCGAAGCGGCCCCGGGCCACAGCACCGGCGAGGCCATGGATGAAATCCAGCGCCTGGTCAACCAGCTGCCAGCGGGTTTGGGCCAGGAATGGACCGGGCTGTCGTTACAGGAACGCTTGTCCGGTGCCCAGGCGCCGTTGCTGTTGGGCCTGTCGTTGCTGATCGTGTTCCTGTGCCTGGCGGCGTTGTACGAAAGCTGGTCGATCCCGACCTCGGTGTTGCTGGTGGTACCGCTGGGCGTGCTCGGCGCGGTGTTGGCGGTGAGCTTGCGCGGCATGCCCAACGATGTGTTCTTCAAGGTGGGCTTGATCACCATCATTGGCCTGTCGGCGAAGAACGCGATTCTGATCATCGAGTTTGCCAAGGACCTGTATGACCAGGGCGAAGACTTGATCAGCGCGACGTTGAAGGCGGCACGCCTGCGCTTGCGGCCGATCATCATGACCTCGCTGGCGTTCATCCTTGGCGTGGTGCCGTTGGCAATTGCCACCGGGGCCAGCTCGGCGAGCCAGCAGGCGATTGGTACGGGGGTGATTGGCGGGATGATCACGGCGACACTGGCGGTGGTGTTTGTGCCGGTGTTCTTTGTGGTGGTGATGAAACTGGTCAGGAAGAACACCCGATAACCTGTGGGAGCTGGCTTGCCTGCGATGCAGGCGACTCGGTACATCTGGGATACCGAGTCGCCTGCATCGCAGGCAAGCCAGCTCCCACAAGGATCGGGTACAGTCTGCTCACACACCGTCAGTTGTGAGCCGCCATGCCCTTCCTCGCCCGCACCCACCCTCGCCTTTCCACCGCCGCCGTGCTGGGCCTTGCCGTCGGCATCCTGGTACCCGCCGACAGCCTCGCCAGCAAAATCCTCATCGGCTGGAACGCCGGCGTCTGGACCTACCTGGTACTGATGCTGTGGCTGACCATGCGCGCCAAGGCCCCGGACGTAAAACGCATCGCCGAAATCGAAGACGAGAACGCCGGGCTGGTGCTGTTCATGGTGTGCATCGCGGCCATTGCCAGCCTGGCGACCATCACCTTCGAACTGGTCGGCAGCAAGGACCTGCCCACCACCGCGCGCCTGCTGCACTACGGGTTCACTGGGCTGACGGTGATCGGTTCATGGTTGCTGATCGGGGTGATTTTCAGCGTGCATTACGCGCGCCTTTATTACACCTGGGACGGCAAGGAACCGGCGCTGCGTTTTGCCGAGGGCCTGACGACACCCAATTACTGGGACTTCCTGTATTTCTCCTTCACCATTGGCGTGGCGGTGCAGACCTCGGATGTGGGCGTAGCGACACGGTCCATGCGCAAGGTGGTATTGGGGCAGTCGTTGATCGGGTTCCTGTTCAACACCGCGATCCTGGGTTTCTCGATCAACATCGCCGCCGGGTTGTTCGGCTAAAGCAAAAAAGGGGAAGCCGAAGCTTCCCCTTTCAAATGACTGACCGCGCTGCTTAAAAGTCGTAGCGCACGCCGACGTTGACACCCCACGGCTGGTCGATCTGCTTGCCCTTGCTGGTTTCGAAGTCGGCATGCAGCTTGACGTTCTTCGATACCGACATGGCGACACCGGCGGCCAATTCGACACGCGAACCAAACACGTCGTTGTTGAAGGTCTGATCGTTGATCTTGACCTTGTTGCTGTGGTTGAACTCATGGGCAACCGCAGTGCGCAGGTACGGTTGCAACACGCCACCGCTGTCCAGCTGGATGTCCTTGCCCACCGTCACGCCCACTTTGCCGACCACCGACGCCGAACGATCACCCTTGGCGTGCAAACCGTTGTCCAGGTCGTAGCTCTGGGCCTGGATGATGGTTGCCGACAGTTGCGAGTACGGTTCGACAAAGAAGCCGTCGTCAAGCTTGATATGGCGGCCCACTTCGGCCGAGGCACCCACTGCATTCTGCGTGTAGTTGCCTTTGGCTTTCTTGCCATCGCTCATGGTCACATCGACGTTGTTGTGCAAGCGGTTGAGCTTGGCGACACCATCGAAGTACAGGCCGCTTTCATCATCCAACCAGGTGGCGTAGGCACCCAGGTAGTAGCTCTTGACGTCAGCTGTGCTGCCACGCTGCAGGTCCAGGTCCGAGGTGCTGTGACCGGCCATCACACCCGCCAGCCACTGCCCGTCACCGCCGGACAACGGTGCATCGGCACCGATGGTGAAACCCTTTTGGGTTTGCGCATAACCAGCGCCGTTCTTGTTGGCGGCCACTTCATACTTGTTGCCGTAGCTGCGCATCCACAGGCCGTTGTCCTTGTGTTCGCTGAAGCGCAGTTCCCCCATGCGGGTACGCAGGATGGACGACTCACCGTACAACACGGTCGGCGCGCTATTGAACAACGCCAATACCGAATGGGCGCTGGTACTGGTGCGGCGGCGCGTCGGGTCGAGCAACCAGTCGGTACCGTCCTTTTGCAGCCCGTAGGCAAAAGCACCAATGTCCACGGTTTCGCCCAGCAGGGAGAACTGCGCATCGCCGCCTTCGGTGTGTACTACCTTGATCGGCTCGCCACGGGCCAGCTCCGAACCGGTGGCGGCCAACAGCAGGCTGTGATTGCCCTCGGCCTTGCCTTCCACGTTGAGGAAGTCGGTCTGGTGCGTGGAGAAGTCGGTGTGCATGACGAAGGTGCCTTCGCCTTCCAGGCTCTTCACATCCAGCTGATAGAACTCATCCTTGCCACCAAAATGCACCTCCCCGCCGCCCATTTTCAGTGCTTCGACATTGCTGTCGCCCACCAATACCCAGCGGGAAGCCTCGTTCACACTCAACTCAGCCACGTTTTTCAGCTGGCCAGTCAGCCAGGAGCCGTTGTTGAGTTGTACTTTGGCGGTGCTGCCCTCTTCGGCGACAATGTCGCCCTCCAGGAAACTTCGGTCGACGTTCATGTTGGCCAAGGAGCCGCCGGTGACTTCAAGGATATTGCCGTTACCGCCCTTGAGGGTCGAACCGTTACGAATCTGAATATCGGCATCAACCAGCTCGCCGGCCTTTGAACTTTCGACCAGGATGGCAGCACCGGTTTTGCCTTCTACATGCGCGCCATTGAGTACCAGCGTATTGGGCGCATCAGTGCTGCGGTCCATATCCATCCGCACGCCATTCTGACCGCCTGTGATCAGGCTATTGTTCGCGACGGCCTGGCCAAACAGATACAAGCCAACGCCATTGTCAGCAGTGCCTTCAAGTTCGGCTCCGTTGAGTTCCAGCGTGCTGTTGCCACTGACACTGGCGCCACGCGTAGTGCCTTTGATGAGGCTATTGAATACGGAGGCGGTTGCGCCTTCATCAACGCCGACTCCGCGGGAAACAACCAAGCCGATGCCATTACTGTGAGTGAGCGTGCTGTTGTGTATAGAAAGCGTACCGCCACTCATGAAGACCGCTGCGGGCTGCGTGGCGCGCGCAGTAACCTCGGCGCCACTGAGACTCACGGTTGAATTGAATGCAGTGATGTCTTGAGTCTTGCTGCCCGCGTTAACCGTCAACCTCGCAGACTGCGCGCGAATTTGCTTGGTGGTTGCCCCTTCTACCGTGAGGCCAGAGCCAGACCGCAGTTCGAAGCTGTCTGGCGGAGGGCCAGGGCGAACCGTTTCATTTGGGCCGGTTACCACGCGGGCTTCAGCAACACCCGCCATAAGGACCAGCAAAGAGACTGCGTTTGCCTTCAAGGCAACACTTAAAGGGCTGAGTTTAAAATTGAAAATTGACGACATTGGACGAACCTCTGGGTTTGGCATTCCTTGAAGGAAGAAATTGGCCGGTACCGAAGAGCGTGGGACCTTGCCAATCAAGCGGCGCCAAGTTACCCAGAGTTGTTCCCTGTTTATGTAGGATTAATCTTAAGTACTATTGCTAATAGTCGATGGAGAACGTGTGAATGAGGATGTTGATTCGACCTCGCCTCTCACACCACGAAACCAAGGAGCAGCGTGGCTGCTCCTTGGCCGTTTTTTCACAACACCTCAGGGGGCCGCAGGGACCGTCGTGTTATCGCAGTAGGTGGGAGAAGCACCGGCTTTGATCGCACGCATCACGTGGAAGGCGTCACTGGATGTCAAAGACCCCGACGGCAATTGAATCGTGTAGTTGATCCGTGCCGACCCGAACAACCGTACTCCATAGTTAGGCTGGACAAGCTTCATGATGGTGGAGAACGGTCCCAGGTCCACCTCAAACCCCAGCGCAATCATGGGCGCTGTAAGCGGAAGGGAATTCGTGAAACTGGCGGCTGCCGTTACTTCAGTCGTGCCGGTGTTGTCGCTGTAGCCTTTCCAGTCCACCCGGACCACCATAAACGGCTCGAACAAGCTTGATGGCGGGATAAACACCCTGATATTCCCATCCGTATTCAACGGCCTCAACGTACTGCAGTTGATGAGGCCGGGTGGACCGCCAATCAGCTCAAGGTTTCGCACCTCTGGCTGGGCGAGAGACTGAACATTGGCCTGTACATCCACCTGTGTGAAAACGGACTCCTGCCGATTCGTGCCGGTTGCCGCACTGATGGTGTAATACACCTGCTTCAGAGGCGGCGCATTACCATGCTTGGCAATCAGCGGCCATGGAATCTGCAGCGGTGGCACGACAAGCTGGCCGGCCATTCCCCCCGTAATGGCACGCGTGGCTGCCAGGTCCCCCTCGTAAAAAAGTCGGATGACAAAATCTTCAGCATCAGGGGTCGGAGTTTCGTCCCATAACGTGATATGGGCATTCGCTGGCCGGTTGGCGTGGGTTGGCAATAACTCATTGTCATCACCCTCGACCCCGCTCGCATCCACCCCTTTGATTACGACGGCGTCCAGATCGGTGTTCACCAGGTCCGGTGGGTCCGTCGGGGTGGGGCCGACCACGTGCAGATTCAAGTTGATCTGCGTCGGCGGCGCAGGCGGATACGTAACGGATCGACGTTTGATGACGTACGTAGCCGTGAGCGGCAGGTCCCCCGTCGAGGCACCATAGAGGCTGGCCAATATATAGTAGGGAACCGGAATAGGGACTGGAAAGCTGGTGCTTCCTAGTGGGGTGCTCACAATGGTTTCAGTACCGACACTCGTCGAAAGCGTAAGATCAAAGAAATCCCCGTCATCGCCCCGCTGAAAATCATCATAGGCCTGGATCCGCACAATCATCCCGAAGTCCATGGACACGTCGACCCGGTCAAGCAGGCCGTCACCCGGAAACGCCCTGTTGATCAATGGCGCTTTCAGGTTTCGTGGGCCCGGCATCAATGCCACATCGAACGAGCGCGAGGAGGAAAGCCGACTTACGTTACCGGCAGCGTCCAGCAGTTCATACCGAAGGGTGTTGAAGCCGTCCGGCCCCGCCTCTACGACACTTTTGGGCAATGGGAACCTCAAATCCGTCACCGGCCAATCCACATCGGTAGAGGGTGGATCAGGTGCATAAGGAGTATCAGAACCATTGTAGTACAGCCTCAGGGTGTCCCCTGGTGCGCGCCCAAAGGCAACGTAGTCAGGAATCGAAAAAAACAGTCGATCATTGGGCGGTGCCGGAAAGTCAGTCAAATCAATCGGCAGTGTCACACCGGCCGGTAGAATGGGCGCGGGAGGGTTACTCGGAGAGGATGCATAAGGCGCATCGGTATCGACAATCAGGCGCGCCGGGTCCGACTCACTCAAGTTCGGAATACGGACGATAAACACCTCGTACTTCATGTCCCAGATGCCCGGGGGCCGCCTGCCTCGGACGATATTCGTGGTGGCAAAGGCTTCGGGAAGCGTCACATCAAAATTATGTTTGAACGTGATGAACGGCTCACCGTATTCAGCATCATCCGCAGGTTTTATAAACACACGTACAGTATCAGGGTTGCTCGGATCGGTGCTGTAGTCTGCCCAGCGCGGAAAACGCAGCTCCATATTTTCGGCTAAGGCCTGCTCCCGGTAAATCAAACCCGGAAAACCTGGAACAAAATCAAACTCCGGCGCATCCAATTCCGCCAACACCGCCGGCGGCGGATTTTTAGCCGCATTGAGTTTGGCAAAATAATCTCGCGTTTTTTTGTTCATCATTAATCTCCATTGAGTGACCCATCTGGAATGACGAACAACAGCACTAATACTATTCGATTAGCCCAGATCATTTTTTACAACTGTTTACCCGACTAAAAACAGCACTTCCCGATTTCAGATTTCGTAAAGTCGCTTTATCCCAAGCACTTCGTCGTCACGTTATTACTTATGCCCCATCAGCGTCGGTACACCGTCACTCGAACAACTGATGACATCGCCCGCCTTGCAAAACCCAACTGTTGGGTAAGCCAAGTCAACCCTGAACCGCCGAAGGACCGATTGACCAATCTTCGATGGGCCGCGCCACACCTCATACCAGGCTTGTGCAGTGCTTCGAAGACGCAACGAATACACCACAGGATCGAATGGCGCGACGGTAAATTTCAGCCCATTCGCCAAGTCCATGGGGGTGCTAAAAGACTGACGCTCGGCGAACCGGCTTTCCTCCACAACCGGATCATCCCAACCATTATTGTTATAGCCATGGGTAAAAAACCGGATTTCATCGTTCAGTTCAAAATCGGCATGAGGTACCACTTCCCAAGTGACTCCAAAAAAAATTTCCGGGGAGGAACAGCAGGTGAGGAAGGTCCCTGTCCCCCCGAGAAGCGTGTGACGAATAACCGGTACAGGAAAACTCGCCACAGCGCCCGTATTGACATTGACCAGGGTGTTTGCCGACTGCTGCTGGTTAACGCCATTATCGGTCGTGTAATACACAGGCAATGCGGGGTTGATGATGCCCTCCATGACCGCCCAAGGAATAACGCTGGAAAATACTAATTGGCCCCCCACTTCCCCCGGCTGCACCGTTTTGGTTGCAACGGGGCCGATACCATTCCAAAAGAACCGCAGCACTTGCCCTGGCTGTGGATCGTCATAAAGAAACACACGGGCACGGGCCCCCACGTCTTGGTCCCGATGATCGACTACATTGGGTTCGTCTGACACCAAACCGCGCACTTCAGCCAACGGCAAGTCGGGGTTGAGCAGCGCGGGCGCTCCCGCATGATCCTGCCCGGCAACCCTGAAATCCTGCTGGATACGTCGCGCAAATGAAGGGAAGGTCGAGAGGCCGCGAATGATCTCGTAACGAACTCGCACCTCCTCCGCTACCAGAACCGGCAACGGGCCACGCATGGTTAACCAGGGGATCGGCACCTCGGTCACCACGCCATCGAGCACCGGTGCATCGGCGACCGGACGATCATCCCAGAACACCCTGGCGTGATCACCGGAGGCCCAGTTCAGGTAAGGATCAATCAGCACCACCACCCCTGCCCTCGCATCATCACGCTTGATGAGGCTGTCATCGTAGGCAGGTGGCCGGATACGAGGCGCTGCAAGCGGTACTCCCGGACTCGCAATCAGGTTCAACACAAACGGCAAACCGGCACTGCGTGTACTGAAGTTACCGGCCCGATCGAACACCCGATAAAAGATAAAAGCTGGCCCATTGTTCAGCCTACGAAACGCGTCAGCTGCCAGCTCAACCACCAGCGGGTCTGAAATATTTTCAAGTATGTGAACGCCATCAGGCCCGGCCGCTGGCGGGTTTGGACTATTGGACAGGAACATTTCAATACGGTCTAGGCGACTTCGCCTCAGATAAGGCGGCACGTTGAACCTTACCGGGTCATTGGTCGCGAGATAGAGCTCATCGATACCTGTAACAGGTGGCGTCACGAAACTCAGTTGATCATCTGGTCGAAGCAGTTCCGGCCCATCCAAATCGATGGTCAAGGTTAACTTCGGGTCAAGCTCACTCGACTGTCCTTCCGAATCGACCACTCGATAAAACAACTCTACGGTGCCTGAACGCTCTCTCAGCATCAGCAACGGCACATGCACTTCAATAAAGGGCGGTAACGGAGGGGGGGGCGCATTGACGAGTCGGAAATCGGCCTGCCTTTCAATACCGTCCCGCAGCCAGATGAGGAACAGCCTGTGGGGCGTGTCTGCAGGCTCCGGCGCAGGTAGCCACCTGGGAACCCTCACCAACAAGTCCGTCAGCAGAAGGTGGACGGGCACCAAACCTTCGGGGTCGAGAGGATCCACACCCGGGATTTCCATCGGCCCAAGTGCCAGGACCGTTCCACTGTGTGTTAGTTGAGGCTGAGCAGGTGTGGATACAGACATTTTCTTTCTCCTGATGCGTGGCCGGCCGTAAACGCCTGGAAGCTATTCGCCTATTGAAGAAAGTAAATGCCAAATCAGCCGACTCGACTACTGTCAGAACTAACAGGCTAACGACCCATTCGTCGGCCTGGCGGGATAACTGCGACTATAAAAAACCGAAGATTAACTTGACGATTGCGCGTACCTGATGTCTTCTGAAACCGGTTTCAGCGCAATCCCAGCGCATACAATAAGAAAGGCTCTGCCATGACTTCATTTTCCGCCGCCCAGCGCAGCCGCGTGACCATGCTCGACGTGGCCCAACACGCCGGCGTGTCCAAGGCCAGCGTCTCGCGTTTCATCGGCGACGACCGCGCCCTGCTCTCCGATGCCATCGCCCTGCGCATCGAACACGCCATCGAACAACTCGGCTACCGCCCCAACCAGATGGCCCGTGGCCTGAAACGTGGGCGCACACGCCTGATCGGCATGCTCGTCGCCGACATCCGCAACCCCTATTCCATTGCCGTGATGCATGGCGTCGAAACCGCCTGCCGCCAGCACGGCTACAGCCTGGTGGTGTGCAACACCGACCGCGATGACGAACAGGAACGCCAGCACCTCGCCGCGCTGCGTTCGTACAACATCGAAGGGCTGATCGTGAACACCCTCGGCCATCACCTCGACCAACTGCTGGAACTGCAACGGGAAATGCCCCTGGTGCTGGTGGACCGCAAGCTCGCGCCGCTGCACAGCGACCTGGTGGGGTTGGACAACCCGGCGGCGGTGCGCATGGCCGTTGAGCATCTGGAGCAACAGGGTTATCGCGACGTGCTGCTGGTGAGCGAAGCCACCGATGGCACCAGTTCGCGGTTGGAGCGTTTGCACAGCTTCAAGGCCGAGATTGCCGGCCGCCCGCAACTGACCGGTGCAGTATTAGAGCTGGACGGCGAACTGGAAAAGTACTTGCAAGCCTTCCTCGCCAAACCCGGCCCCAAGGCACTGTTCTGTGCCAACGGCGTCGCCGCGTTGGCCTGCACCCGTGCGCTCAAGAGCCTGGGCTGCAGCCTGTTTGACGACGTTGGCCTGATCGCCCTGGATGACCTGGACTGGTACCCGCTGGTAGGGAATGGCATCACCGCCCTCGCCCAACCCACCGAAGCCATCGGCGCCAGCGCATTCGAGTGCCTGCTCAAGCGCCTGCGCGGCGATACCGAACCGACACGCACCCTGGATTTCATGCCCGAACTGATTATCCGAGGCTCAACACAATCCATTGTGGGAGCTGGCTTGTCGGGTCGCCGCATCGCTGCGATAGCGGAGCAACAGGCGATGGTGTAGTCGACTGACACGCCGTCATCGCAGGCAAGCCAGCTCCCACTTTTTGATTTGCGCTTAAAAATGAAACCGGTTTCAGAGGTCAATAACAATGCATAAATACCCCGTTTCCATAAGCCTTTCCAGCTACGGCGCCGACCTGGTTCGCCAGCAGGGCCAATTGAGTTTTGTCGAGCTGCTCGCCGCCGCCGGTGCCCAGCGCATCGAATGGCGTGAAGAGTTGCTCACCCACGAACAGCCCGCCGAACTGGCCCAGGCCGCCGCGCAGCATGACCTGGAAGCGGTGTTCTCTTCGCCCCTGGAACTATGGGTCGCCGGCCGCGCCCAACCGAATGCCGACCTCGCCGCCACCCTGGAACGGGCGCAGGCGTTCGGTTCACGCTGGCTGAAGGTCTCCCTCGGCTATTTCACCGACACCAACGACCTGGAAACCCTACACGCCCTGCTCAACCGCCACCCGGTGCAGTTGCTGGTGGAAAATGACCAGACCCTGCACGGCGGACGGATCGAGCCGATGCAGCGTTTCTTTACCGAAGTCGAACGCCTGGGCCTGCCGATCAAGATGACCTTCGACATCGGCAACTGGCAGTGGCAGGACCAATCCGCCCTCACTGCCGCGCGCCTGCTCGGCCGGCATGTGGACTACCTGCACTGCAAGGCCGTGGCCCGCCGCGCGGACGGCAAACTCGTGGCCCTGCCGCCCGGCGCCACCGACCTGCACCTGTGGGAACAATTGCTCAAGCACATGACTCAAGGGATTACCCGGGCGGTGGAATTCCCGCTGCAAGGCGATGACCTGATTGCGGTCACCGCGCAGCAGGTCACCGCCCTCGCCCACCTCGGCCAACCGCGTGCGGAGAACCCCCATGTCTGAGATCGATATCCTCTCGTTTGGCGAAACCATGGCGATGTTCGTCGCCGAACAAACCGGCGATCTGGCCCAGGTCGCGCAGTTCCACAAGCGCATTGCCGGCGCCGACAGCAACGTCGCCATTGGCCTGTCGCGCCTGGGTTTCAAGGTGGCGTGGCTGAGCCGCGTGGGCAATGACTCCCTCGGGCGTTTTGTGGTGGATACGTTGCAAAAAGAAGGCCTGGATTGCCGGCATGTGGCGGTTGATCCCCTGCATCCGACGGGCTTTCAGTTCAAGTCCCGCGAAGAAGCCGGCGCCGACCCGCAGGTGGAGTACTTCCGCAAGGGCTCGGCGGCCAGTCACCTGTCGGTCGCGGCGATCAGTCCGACCTTGCTCAACGCCCGTCACCTGCACGCCACCGGGATTCCGCCCGCGCTGTCCGAGGCGACCCGCGAGCTGTCGGTGGAACTGATGACACAAATGCGCAGCGCCGGCCGCAGCGTGTCGTTCGACCCCAACCTGCGCCCCGCGCTGTGGGCCAGCCAGGCGCAGATGATCCGCGAAATCAACGCCCTCGCCAGCCTGGCCGACTGGGTCTTGCCGGGCCTGGGCGAAGGTCGCCTGCTCACCGGTTTCGATGATCCGGCCGATATCGCCGCGTTCTACCTCGACCGTGGCGCCGAAGCCGTTGCCATCAAGCTCGGCGCAGACGGCGCCTATTACCGCACGCACCTGGACCAGGGTTTTATCGCCGCCGTGCCCGTGGCCAACGTTGTGGACACCGTTGGCGCCGGCGACGGTTTTGCCGTGGGCATGATCAGCGCCCTCCTGGAAAACCTCAGCTTCCCCGAGGCCATGCAGCGCGGTAACTGGATCGGCAGCCGTGCCGTGCAAAGTCGCGGCGACATGGAAGGTTTGCCCACCCGTTTGGAGTTACCCGTTCAAGCCGTTGCCTAACCCACTACCTGTTGCCACAACTACAACAAGCTCAGGAGCAACCCCATGGAAACCGTGAAACTCGCCACCCGCCGTTGGTGGTACATCATGCCCATCGTTTTTATCACCTACAGCCTGGCGTACCTGGACCGCGCCAACTACGGCTTCGCCGCCGCCTCCGGGATGGCCGAAGACCTGATGATCACCCCCGGCATGTCGTCGTTGCTGGGGGCGCTGTTTTTCCTTGGCTACTTTTTCTTCCAGGTGCCGGGGGCGATCTACGCGCAAAAGCGCAGCGTAAAGAAGCTGATTTTTGTCAGCCTGATCCTCTGGGGCGGCTTGGCCACGCTGACCGGCGTGGTATCCAACGCCTACATGCTGATCCTGATTCGCTTCATGCTTGGCGTGGTCGAAGCTGCGGTGATGCCGGCGATGCTGGTGTACCTGTGCCATTGGTTCACCCGTGCCGAACGCTCGCGGGCCAACACCTTCCTGATCCTCGGCAACCCGGTGACCATGCTGTGGATGTCGGTGGTGTCGGGCTACCTGGTGCAGCATTTCAGCTGGCGCTGGATGTTTATCATCGAAGGTTTGCCCGCCGTGCTGTGGGCGTTTATCTGGTGGCGCCTGGCCGATGAGCGGCCAAAAGACGCGAAGTGGCTCAGCGACAGCGAAAAGCACTGCCTGGAAACCGCCCTCGCCGCCGAACAGGTGGGCATCAAGGCCGTGAAGAACTATGGCGAAGCATTCCGCTCGCCGAAGGTGATCATCCTCGCGCTGCAGTTCTTCTGCTGGAGCATCGGCGTGTATGGCTTTGTGCTGTGGCTGCCGTCGATCCTCAAGGCCGGGTTGCAGATGGACATGGTCGAGGCCGGCTGGCTGTCGGCGCTACCTTACCTGGCGGCGGTAATTGGCATGCTCGTGGTGTCGTGGGGCTCAGACAAACTGCAAAAACGTAAACGTTTTGTATGGCCGCCGCTGCTGATCGCGTCCAACGATTCTGGACCCTAATTAACCGTTAGCTTTGATTTTATCAATGTAATTCAATGCTTTAACCTTAGTAACTATTTTTAGGTTTTTCGAGCGTGTTCTACTGAACCCCGCAAATGGAATAATCTGGGCGCC
>NZ_JAFLWU010000041.1:0-41068 GCF_017316265.1 Pseudomonas sp. Marseille-Q1929 | reverse complement strand
GAAACGAAAAAACCCGCTTTCGCGGGTTTGATCTGAATTTGGTGCCCAGGAGAAGACTCGAACTTCCACGACCTTGCGATCACCAGCACCTGAAGCTGGCGTGTCTACCAATTTCACCACCTGGGCAACATCAACAACGTTGCCGTCGTCGATGGCGCGCACTATACGGAGGGCCTAATGAGCTGTAAACCCCTGCCATGAAAAAATCCTGGAATATTTCGCCAATGGTCGTGCAAGGTGCCTGGAAAGGGCGCCAAAGGGCTTTTAAACGCTTGTTGATGCCTGAAATTTCCCGTTTCAATACGCGTATGCCAAACTAACCCGCATATAGACAAGGTGAAAACTCTCTAATGGCCGATTGGCAGTCCCTCGATCCCGAGGCCGCTCGTGAAGCGGAAAAATATGAAAACCCTATTCCTAGCCGTGAACTGATCCTGGCGCACCTCGCCGATCGTGGTTCGCCTGCTAGCCGCGAGCAGTTGGTCGAAGAATTCGGTCTGACCACCGAAGACCAGCTCGAAGCCCTGCGCCGCCGCCTGCGTGCCATGGAGCGCGACGCACAACTGATCTACACCCGCCGTGGCACCTACGCACCTGTGGATAAGCTCGACCTGATCCTGGGCCGTATCGCCGGTCACCGTGACGGCTTCGGATTCCTGATTCCGGACGACGGCAGCGACGACCTGTTCATGAGCCCGGCGCAAATGCGCCTGGTGTTCGATGGCGACCGTGCGCTGGCGCGCGTGTCCGGCCTCGACCGTCGTGGTCGTCGTGAAGGTGTGATCGTCGAAGTGGTGTCCCGTGCCCACGAGTCCATCGTCGGCCGTTACTTCGAAGAAGGCGGCATCGGCTTTGTCGTGCCGGATAACCCGAAGGTCCAGCAGGAGGTGCTGATCACCCCGGGCCGCAACGGCGCTGCCAAGGTCGGTCAGTTCGTTGAGGTGAAGATCACTCACTGGCCAACCGCACGGTTCCAGCCACAGGGCGATATCGTCGAAGTGGTCGGCAACTACATGGCGCCGGGCATGGAAATCGATGTTGCGCTGCGCACCTACGATATTCCTCACGTCTGGCCTGAGGCGGTGCTGAAAGAAGCCGCCAAGCTCAAGCCGGAAGTGGAAGAAAAAGACAAAGAAAAACGCATCGACCTGCGCCATCTGCCGTTCGTCACCATCGACGGCGAAGATGCCCGCGACTTCGATGATGCGGTCTACTGCGAAGCCAAGCCGGGCAAACTGCGCCTGTTCTCCGGCGGCTGGAAGCTGTTCGTCGCGATTGCCGACGTGTCCAGCTACGTGAAGATCGGTTCGGCCCTGGACAACGAAGCCCAGGTGCGCGGCAACTCGGTGTACTTCCCTGAGCGCGTGATCCCGATGCTGCCTGAGCAGCTGTCCAACGGCCTGTGCTCCCTGAACCCGAAAGTCGACCGTTTGGCCATGGTGTGCGAGATGACCATCTCGAAAACCGGCGAAATGACCGACTACCAGTTCTACGAAGCGGTGATCCATTCCCAGGCGCGACTGACCTACAACAAGGTCAGCACCATCCTGGAAACGCCGAAGACCAGCGAAGCCAAGGCCCTGCGTACTGAATACGCTGGCGTGGTGCCGCACCTCAAGCAGCTTTACTCGCTGTACAAGGTGTTGCTGGGTGCCCGTCATACCCGTGGCGCGATCGATTTTGAAACCCAGGAAACCCGGATTGTCTTCGGTTCTGAGCGCAAGATCGCCGCAATCACCCCGACCACGCGTAACGATGCGCACAAGCTGATCGAGGAATGCATGCTGGCGGCCAACGTGGCCACGGCTGAGTTCCTGAAGAAGCACGAGATTCCTGCGCTGTACCGGGTGCACGACGGCCCGCCGCCGGAGCGCCTGGAAAAACTGCGCGCGTTCCTCGGCGAGCTCGGCCTGTCCCTGCACAAAGGCAAGGATGGCCCGTCGCCGAAGGACTACCAGGCCTTGCTGGCCAGCATCAAGGATCGTCCGGATTACCACGTGATCCAGACCGTGATGCTGCGCTCCCTGAGCCAGGCGGTGTACAGCGCCGATAACCAGGGCCACTTCGGCCTGAATTACGAGGCGTACACCCACTTCACGTCGCCGATCCGTCGCTACCCGGACCTGCTCACGCACCGCGCGATCCGCAGCGTGATCCATTCCAAGCAGAACACCCCGCACGTCAAGCGCGCCGGTGCCATGACCATTCCGAAGGCGCGGATTTATCCGTACGACGAAGCGGCCCTGGAACAGTTGGGCGAGCAGTGCTCCATGAGCGAGCGCCGCGCCGACGAAGCCACCCGCGACGTAGTGAACTGGCTGAAGTGCGAGTTCATGAAGGATCGCGTAGGCGAGACTTTCCCTGGCGTGATCACCGCTGTGACCGGTTTTGGTCTGTTCGTCGAGCTGACCGACATCTACGTCGAAGGCCTGGTACACGTTACGGCCTTGCCGGGCGATTACTACCACTTCGACCCTGTGCATCACCGCCTGGCGGGCGAGCGCACTGGGCGCAGCTTCCGTCTGGGCGACACTGTGGAAGTGCAGGTCATGCGCGTCGATCTCGACGAGCGCAAGATCGACTTCGGCATGTCTGATAAACCAGCCGAGTCGCCGGGTAGCCGCAAGAAAAATCGTGGCAGCACGCCGACCGCACCTGCCAGCAAAGGCAAGGGCGCCCCTGCGAAAGCGGCCGAGCCTGAGCCGGCCGCCAAGGCTGGTCGTCGTTCGTCCACCAAGGAAAAGGCCCCCGAAGCCTACCGCCCAAGCGACGCCGCGGCGAAAAACGCCGAGCTGCGCAAGAGCCGCGAGTTGAAGCAGCAGTTGCTCAACGAAGCCAAAAGCGGTGGTAAAGCGGCGTCTGGGGGAAAGTCCCACGGGGCGGAAAAGCCGTCGAGCAAGCCAAGTAAACACCGTAAAGGCCCGCCCAAAGCGGGTTCGGCCCCTGCCAAAAGCGGCGGGTCGCGCAAACCTAAGGCCAAGTCATGAGTCTGGAAAAAATCTACGGCGTGCACGCCGTAGAAGCACTGCTGCGTCACCACCCGAAACGCGTCAAGCAAGTGTGGTTGGCGGAGGGTCGTAGCGAGCCACGTGTACAAGCGCTGGTTGAGCTGGCCACGCAAAACAAGGTCGCCATCGGCCAGGCTGAACGTCGTGAGATGGACGTGTGGGTTGAAGGCGTTCACCAAGGCGTGGTCGCGGACGTAAGCCCGAGCCAGGTCTGGGGCGAAGCGATGCTCGACGAGCTGCTCGATCGCACAGAAGGCGCACCGTTGCTGCTGGTGCTCGACGGCGTGACCGACCCGCACAACCTCGGTGCCTGCCTGCGTTCGGCAGATGCTGCCGGCGCGCTGGCGGTGATCGTGCCTAAAGACAAGTCGGCCACCCTGACGCCGGTTGTGCGCAAGGTTGCCTGCGGTGCGGCGGAAGTGATTCCGTTGGTGGCCGTGACCAACCTGGCGCGCACCCTGGAGAAACTCCAGCAGCGCGGCCTGTGGGTCGTGGGCACGGCGGGGGAGGCCGAGGTCAGCATTTATGACCAGGACCTCACCGGCCCGACCATCCTGATCATGGGCGCCGAAGGCAAGGGCATGCGTCGCCTGACCCGTGAGCATTGCGATTACCTGGTGCACTTGCCGATGGCCGGTAGCGTCAGCAGCTTGAACGTGTCGGTTGCCACCGGCGTGTGCCTGTTTGAAGCCCAGCGCCAGCGTGGCGCCAAGGCCAAGAGCAAGAAATAAGCCTCAAGCGTCACGCAAGATCCTGTGGGAGCAGGGCTTGTGTGGGAGCTGGCTTGCCTGCGATAGCATCCCCTCGGTATGACTGATGCACCGAGGTGTCTGCATCGCAGGCAAGCCAGCTCCCACAGAAGTCCAGCTCCCACAGTTGTTTCTGGGTGTTGGGAAGATTGTTCAAATAATCACCAATCACCTTGCACGCTTCCTCCCCCTTCTCTACAATTGCGCCCCTTGCCTTCCTGGCGGGCACCGATGTGTCCCCCTTCGGCAAGATCCATAAGTGTCATTCACTCCTTGTCTGACCGTTTTTGAGCGGCAGGCTACAACCCGTAAGGAGCATTCATGCGTCATTACGAAATCATCTTTTTGGTCCACCCGGATCAAAGCGAGCAAGTCGGCGGCATGGTTGAGCGTTACACCAAGCTGATCGAAGAAGACGGCGGCAAAATCCACCGTCTGGAAGATTGGGGCCGTCGTCAACTGGCCTACGCAATCAACAATGTTCACAAGGCTCACTACGTGATGCTGAACGTTGAGTGCACTGGCAAGGCCCTGGCCGAGCTGGAAGACAACTTCCGCTACAACGATGCAGTGATCCGTAACCTGGTCATCCGTCGCGAAGAAGCCGTTACCGGCCAATCCGAGATGCTCAAGGCTGAAGAAAACCGCAGTGAGCGCCGTGAGCGTCGCGACCGTCCTGAGCACGAAGGCGCTGAAAGCGCTGATAGTGATGACAGCGACAACAGCGACAACGCTGACGAGTAATCCACGGACCTTATTAAGGAGCCTATCAAATGGCACGTTTCTTCCGTCGTCGTAAATTCTGCCGCTTCACCGCTGAAGAAGTGAAGGAGATCGATTACAAAGATCTCAACACTCTGAAAGCCTACGTATCCGAGACCGGCAAAATCGTTCCAAGCCGTATCACCGGTACCAAAGCTCGTTATCAGCGTCAGCTGGCCACCGCTATCAAGCGCGCCCGCTTCCTGGCCCTGCTGGCCTACACCGACAGCCACGGCCGCTGAGACCGGGCAGTCGATAAGTAGTAAGGGATTGAATGCATGCGCGCCTTAGCTGAGTTCATCATGCGCGGTCGTGTGCAGGCCACTCTGGTAGTGGCTGGATGTGCGGCATTGCCGTTGCTTTATTGGTTGGGTGCTGCCGCGGGTTGCCTTGTGCTGCTGCGGCGCGGTTTGAAGGACGCCCTTGGCGTTCTTGCCCTGGGATTGTTGCCGGCCTTGATCTGGTGGCTGCAATTGGGTGATCCACGGGTACTTCTGGTACTGCTGGGGTCATCGAGCCTTGCGTTGGTTTTACGCGCAAGTGAGTCCTGGGTCCGCACGCTGCTGGTCAGCGTGGCATTGGGGTTGGTGTACTCAGTGATGCTTGGCGCGGCTTTCCGCCCGCAAATCGAAGGGTTGTCGCAAGAGATCGTCAAGATCCTGCCGATGGCCCTCGGGGATCTCTACCAGCAATTGTCGGTAGATGAGCGAGCGCGGTTTGCGTCACTGATTGCCCCGGTCCTGACCGGCCTGATTGCGGCATTGTTGCAGGTCGTCAGCGTGCTGAGCCTGATTGTCGGGCGTTATTGGCAGGCGTTGTTGTACAACCCGGGTGGTTTTGGTCGCGAATTTCGCAGTATCAGAATCCCTGCGGGGCCGGCGATGTTGCTGCTGGCGTGCATGGTTGTCGGGCCGAACTTCGGTCCACAGATGGCCTTGCTGGCGCCGATTTGCAGCGTACCGCTGGTGTTTGCCGGGCTGGCCTTGATTCATGGGCTGGTTGCGCGAAAGCGCCTGGCCAAGTTTTGGCTGGTTGGGTTGTACGTCACGCTGTTGCTGTTCATGCAGCTGATCTATCCGTTACTCGTGGTCTTGGCCATTATCGACGGCCTGATTGATTTTCGCGGTCGTCTGGCGTCGAAAGACGCCGATAACGCGAACGGTGAAGGTTAAAAGTTAGAGGATTTTCACATGCAACTGATCCTTCTGGAAAAAGTCGCCAACCTGGGCAACCTGGGCGACAAAGTGAACGTTAAGGCCGGCTACGGTCGTAACTACCTGCTGCCATACGGCAAAGCTACCGCTGCAACCGCTGCCAACCTGGCTGCGTTTGAAGAGCGTCGTGCTGAGCTGGAAAAAGCAGCAGCAGACAAAAAAGCTTCGGCCGAAACTCGCGCTGCCCAACTGGCTGAGCTGGAAGTGACTATCACTGCCACCGCCGGTGACGAAGGCAAGCTGTTCGGTTCGATCGGCACCCACGACATCGCTGATGCACTGACCGCCTCCGGCGTTGAAGTGCAGAAGAGCGAAGTTCGTCTGCCGAACGGCACCATCCGCAACGTAGGTGAATTCGACGTAGCCGTGCACCTGCACGCTGAAGTTGAAGCCACCGTACGCGTTGTCGTGGTAGCAGCTTAAGTCGCACCTAACTGACTGGCACCTCGTGTGCCAGGCGGTTAACATCGGGCACGATCCTGTTTACAGGTCGTGCCTTTTGTTTTTCTACACACCCCAAATTCCAAGTGGCCATGAACGATATTTCAGCTCCCGAGCAATACGATCTGCAAACCGCTGCCCTGAAGGTGCCGCCGCATTCCATCGAGGCCGAACAGGCCGTGCTCGGTGGCTTGATGCTGGACAACAACGCCTGGGAACGCGTGCTGGATCAAGTCTCGGACGGCGACTTCTATCGACATGACCACCGCCTGATCTTCCGCGCCATCGCCAAGCTGGCCGACCTGAACTCGCCTATCGACGTCGTGACCCTTGCCGAGCAATTGGACAAGGAAGGTCAGACCTCACAAGTGGGCGGCCTCGGCTACCTGGGCGAGCTGGCGAAAAACACCCCGTCGGTCGCCAACATCAAGGCCTATGCGCAGATCGTCCGTGCGCGGGCGACCTTGCGCCAGTTGATCGGCATCGCCACTGAAATCGCCGACAGCGCCTTCAACCCCGAAGGCCGTACCGCCGAAGAAATCCTCGATGAGGCTGAACGGCAGATCTTCCAGATCGCCGAAGCACGGCCGAAAACCGGCGGCCCGGTGGGCGTCAACGAGCTGTTGACCAAGGCCATCGATCGTATCGACACGCTGTTCAACACTGACAACGCCATCACCGGCTTGTCCACCGGCTACACCGACCTCGATGGCATGACCAGCGGCCTGCAGCCGGCCGACTTGATCATCGTCGCCGGCCGTCCGTCGATGGGTAAAACCACCTTCGCCATGAACCTGGTGGAAAACGCCGTACTGCGCAGCGAAAAAGCCGTACTGGTTTACAGCCTCGAGATGCCAGGTGAATCGCTGATCATGCGGATGCTCTCGTCGCTGGGTCGTATCGACCAGACCAAGGTACGTGCCGGTCGTCTGGAAGACGACGATTGGCCGCGCCTGACCTCGGCGGTCAACCTGCTCAACGATCGCAAGCTGTTCATCGATGACACCGCCGGTATCAGCCCCTCGGAAATGCGCGCGCGTACCCGCCGCCTGGTACGTGAACACGGTGACGTCGGCCTGATCATGATCGACTACCTGCAATTGATGCAGATCCCCGGTTCCGGCGGCGACAACCGGACCAACGAAATTTCCGAGATTTCCCGCTCGTTGAAAGCCCTGGCCAAAGAGTTCAACTGCCCGGTGGTGGCGCTGTCCCAGCTCAACCGTTCCCTGGAGCAACGCCCCAACAAACGCCCGATCAACTCCGACTTGCGGGAATCCGGAGCGATCGAGCAGGATGCTGACGTGATCATGTTCGTGTACCGCGACGAGGTGTATCACCCCGAGACCGAGCATAAAGGCATCGCCGAGATCATCATCGGCAAGCAGCGTAACGGCCCGATCGGTACGGCGCGCCTGGCGTTTATCGGCAAGTACACCCGCTTCGAAAACCTCGCGCCGGGTAGCTACAACTTCGACGACGAGTAGTGCTCCTGCGCCTGTAAGGGCCTCATCGCAGGCAAGCCAGCTCCCACAGGTGACCGCGTTTATCCTGTAGGAATGCGGTCACCTGTGGGAGCTGGCTTGCCTGCGATGGCGTCACCACAATTCCGACCATTACCGTCGGAATTGGTCAAAATTTGTGCTATATTCCGCGCCCGCGATTTTTCATCTCAACACCGGTCACCGTCATGCAAACAGCCAAGCCGTTATTTGACTATCCCAAGTACTGGGCCGAATGTTTCGGTCCTGCGCCATTCCTGCCGATGAGCAGGGAGGAGATGGATCAGCTTGGCTGGGATTCCTGCGACATCATCATCGTCACCGGTGATGCCTACGTTGACCATCCGTCGTTCGGCATGGCGATCATCGGCCGGCTGCTGGAGTCCCAGGGCTTCCGCGTCGGGATCATTGCGCAGCCGAACTGGCAGTCCAAAGACGACTTCATGAAGCTCGGCGAGCCGAACCTGTTCTTCGGCGTCGCGGCCGGCAACATGGACTCGATGATCAACCGCTATACCGCCGACAAGAAAATCCGTTCCGACGACGCCTACACCCCGGGTGGCATGGCTGGCAAACGCCCGGACCGCGCGAGCCTGGTGTACAGCCAGCGTTGCAAGGAAGCGTACAAGAACGTGCCGATCGTACTGGGCGGCATCGAAGCCTCCCTGCGCCGCATCGCCCACTACGACTACTGGCAGGACCGTGTGCGCAACTCGATCCTGATCGACGCCGCCGCCGACATCCTGCTGTACGGCAACGCCGAGCGGGCGATTGTCGAAGTTGCCCAGCGCCTGTCGTGGGGCCACAAGATCGAAGACATCACCGACGTGCGCGGCACTGCGTTCATTCGCCGTGACACGCCCGAAGGCTGGTACGAGGTGGATTCCACCCGTATCGACCGTCCGGGCAAGATCGACAAGATCATCAACCCATACGTCAACACCCAGGACACCCAGGCCTGCGCCATCGAGCAAGAGAAAGGCCCGGTGGATGACCCTGAGGAAGCCAAGGTCGTACAGATCCTGGCCAGCCCGCGCATGACCCGTGACAAGACGGTCATTCGTTTGCCGTCCGTGGAAAAAGTCCGTGGTGATTCGGTCCTGTACGCCCACGCCAACCGCGTGTTGCACCTGGAAACCAACCCAGGCAACGCCCGCGCCCTGGTGCAGAAACACGGCGAAGTGGACGTGTGGTTCAACCCGCCACCGATCCCGATGACCACCGAAGAAATGGACTACGTGTTCGGCATGCCTTACGCACGTATCCCACACCCGGTGTACGGCAAGGAAAAGATCCCGGCCTACGACATGATCCGCTTCTCGGTGAACATCATGCGTGGCTGCTTTGGTGGCTGCACGTTCTGCTCCATCACCGAGCACGAAGGTCGCATCATCCAGAACCGTTCCGAAGAGTCGATCATTCGCGAGATCGAAGAGATCCGCGACAAGGTCCCGGGCTTTACCGGCGTGATCTCCGACCTCGGCGGCCCGACCGCGAACATGTACCGCATCGCCTGCAAGAGCCCGGAAATCGAATCCGCGTGCCGCAAGCCGTCGTGCGTGTTCCCGGGCATCTGCCCGAACCTGAACACCGACCACTCGTCGTTGATCCAGCTGTACCGCAGCGCCCGTGCGCTGCCGGGGGTGAAGAAGATCCTGATCGCGTCGGGCCTGCGCTACGACCTCGCCGTTGAGTCGCCGGAGTACGTCAAGGAGCTGGTGACCCACCACGTCGGTGGCTACCTCAAGATCGCCCCGGAGCACACCGAGGAAGGTCCGCTCAACCAGATGATGAAGCCGGGCATTGGCAGCTATGACAAGTTCAAGCGCATGTTCGAGAAGTACACCAAGGAAGCGGGCAAGGAGCAGTACCTGATTCCTTACTTCATCGCCGCCCACCCGGGCACCACCGATGAAGACATGATGAACCTGGCCCTGTGGCTCAAGGGCAACGGCTTCCGCGCCGACCAGGTGCAGGCGTTCTACCCGTCGCCGATGGCCACCGCCACCGCGATGTACCACTCGGGCAAGAACCCGCTGCGCAAGGTCACGTACAAGAGCGACGCGGTGACCATCGTCAAGAGCGAAGACCAGCGCCGTCTGCACAAGGCGTTCCTGCGCTACCACGACCCGAAAGGCTGGCCGATCCTGCGTGAAGCGCTGACCCGCATGGGCCGCGCCGACCTGATCGGGCCGGGCAAGGACCAGTTGATCCCGCTGCACCAGCCGAGCACCGACAGCTACCAGAGCGCCCGTCGCAAGAATTCGACGCCGGCTGGCAGCCACAAGGTCGCGAAGGAAACCACCACCAAGATCCTCACCCAGCACACCGGTTTGCCGCCGCGCGGCAGCGACGGCAGCAACCCGTGGGACAAGCGTGAGCAAGCCAAGGCCGCGGCCCAGGCGCGCAACAAGCAGGCCGCCAAGGAACGCAGCGATGCGGCCAAGGGCAAGGGCGGCAAGCCTGCGCGCAAGCCGGTGGTGCCGCGTTGATCGACGCCTGAACATGCCAAACGCCAGCCTCGTGCTGGCGTTTTGCTTTCTATTCTCTGGCGAGCCTGTTTGTTAAGGTGGCGCCCATTCAATCGCCATCGCAGGCAAGCCAGCTCCCACAATGGATCGGGTTCACACGCTCAACCTGTGGGAGCGGGCTTGCCCGCGATGGCGTCAGTTCAGCCAACATCAATTTCAAGGAAGAACACCCCCATGGGCAACCCCCTGGCCAACATCGGCATGGACTCCAACCGCTCCCAGTTCATGGCCCGCCAGCGCATCGAAAGCGAAATCAACGTGCCCCGCCTGTTCGCCGCCATCGACGCCGACCCTGCCATCGTCGGCGCCGGCGTGGTGTACATCGATGCCGACTTCAACATCGTCACCCTGCGCGAATTCAAGCCCATCTGCAGCATCCTGCCCAAGCGCATCATTATCCGCGAGGCGCAGAAGTACATCGCCCCGGCCCAGTTCGCCGACCAGGTGCTGAACAACCCGCGCGAATCGCGGCTGATGAGCGAGGCCTTCAACACCACCCTGGCCTGCACCGGCGCGGTGATCGGCTGGCTGGTGGTGTTGAGTGGCACCATCGCCATCCCATTCACCGCTGGCGCCAGCACCGTGGTGACGGCCATCGGCTACACCGCGGCGTCTGCCAGCACCGTGTCTTGCCTGGTGGGCGGCTTTCGTACGCGCAACGAAATCAGCAACCCGGCGATGAACGACTACCTGGACAACGAAGAGTGGTACCAGACCGCGACCAAGGTGCTCGATGGCGCCGCGCTGGTGGGTGTAGGCGCTTCGGCACTGACCACCGTCAAGCTGGTCAATGTCACCCGCGCCGCCACTGGCAAAAGCCTGCGCCAGGTGCTCAAGGGCTTGAACGGGCATGAGCGCGAGAAACTCACCAAAGAGTTGCTCAAAGTCGCCGACCCGCAAATGTCGACCAAGATGCGCAAACTGCTGCAGATGAGCGGCGAGTTGCCCAAGCGCTTCACCCCGACGCAACTCAAACACGCCACCTATGTGCAATTGGGGGATGCGATAGGGGCGGGCGCGAGTGTCTGGGGGCTGAAACGCTCGGACAACTACAAACAGGCCAAGACCTTTGCGATCGGCCTGTACGAGGAGGGCGAATAATGAGTGGCGTGCCGTCCCTGAAACCGTTTTTGCTGGCGCATTTTCCTGCGTTTATCGGCGTGATTCTCGCCGGCTGCCTGGGCGGCTCCGCTGCGATTTCCCTGGCGGCCAGTACGTATTTTGCCGACGTGCCCGTCGCCACCAATGCCACCGTGTCCTGGTTCGTCGTGCTCTTCGCCGCGCTGTTCGTGACCAACAGCAACTTCCTGGTGGTGCGCGGGCATGCCTGGGCGGTGTGGGGCATGGTCGGTTTTTTTGTCGTGTGCCTGTTGGTCACCCTGCCGACATTGGCGTACGAGCCGCACTGGTTTCTCTACAGTGAATGCCTGTTCTGGCCGCTGCTGGGGTTGTTGCTGATAAACAGCAAGGGCTATCGGGCGATGGTGGGCAAACTGGTGGGCGTGCGCCGACTGCGAGAGGCGGCCAAGGCCGGGTTGTAGCCTTGGCTCGCGTGGTCAGATTTTCACGTTCTGACGAATGTTCCAGCCGTATTTCACCGCGCCGCCGTCCTTGCCGCCGTCCGCTTTCTGCGGTTGGTAGCTGACTTCGACGCTGGCGAAATTCAAGCCGATGACCTCTGTCAGTTCGTCGCTGTTTTTCACCGCGTCGGACTGGTAGGAAATCACCATCACCTCCTTCAAGGTGATCACCAGATACTCCACGGCACTGCTGCCCCCGGCCTTACGCACCACCAGCCGCGCTTCCGGGTAATGCTTGCCGCTGGAGCAGGCCATCATCAGGTTGGGTGAGGACTTATCCATCACTTTCGAGATGGACAGGTTCTCGATATTGACCTTGCCCGCTCCACCGCCGCTGCCGCTATGCATCGAGCCCGTCTGCGACATGCCCCAGCCCCAGCGGCTGATCTCGATTTCATCGCGATGGGCCTGATCCCTGGATTCGCCCTTGATGTCGCCCAACTTCAAAAACATATCAGTTGCCATTGTCGTTCCCTGTACTGGTGTCCGCCGGTAGTGGCGCGGGGCGTACTTTTTCTTATTCGGGACATGGCCTACAAGACGCTACACCGTGATCAAGAAGTGCCTGTCGGGATAAAGCGAAGCTTCTGACATTTTTAAGCGATGCCCAGTCTTTACCCTCTGCGCTCTTGTGAAAAACCGGAGTAAAGGGATGACTTCCAGTGTGTTGAAAGACGGGTTCCCCAGTGTGCATTTGACGACGCGGCAGTGGGTGGAAAGCAGTATCGATCTGCGTAAGTTGTTTGCGGCCATTGATGCTGATCCGGCGATTATCGGTGCGGGCGTGGTGTACCTCGATGCGCAGTTGCGGGTGATTGTGTTGCGGGAGTTTCAGCCGATTTGCAGCGTTGTACCGAAGAAGGTGATTTTGCGGGAGGCGCCGAGTTATGTCGGGCGGGTGGAGTTTGCGCGGCGGTTGGTGAATGAGCCGCGAGAGGCGGATGTGACGTTCGAGGCGGTGAACGCGGGGTTTGCGTGTGCTTCGGCGGTGATCAGCTGGTTCGTGATACTGGGGGGCGCAGCGCTCACCCCGTTTACTTTTGGAGCCACAGGTGTAGTTGCTGCGATTAGCGTCGTAGGCGCTTCGGCAAGCACTCTCCAATGCGCTATTGGTGTGCGACGAACGCGAAATGAACTTGTAGACCCAGCACTTAATGACGAACTCGACCGCAACGAATGGTATCAAGCCGTCACGCTTGGGCTAGACGCCGCCTCATTACTAGGTGCTGGCAACACAGCAATGTCTACGATTCGAATGGTCAATTCGCTCAAAAAGGCAACGGGGAGAAGTACACACCAAGTGCTCAAAGGGTTGAATCGGCAGGAGCGGTTGAAGCTCACCAAGGAGTTGATAGGTATCAACCATCCGGAAATGTCCCGAAAAATGCTTAAGCTCAAGCAGATGACTGGCGAGATGCCCAAACGTTTCACTTCCTCTGAAGTAAGGCGTGGGACCATGATTCAGATGCTTGATGCCCTTGGTGCCGTATCGAGTATTGCTGGCAGTGTGAGGTCTGGGAACATCCGGATTATCGCGGTTGGGCTGCATGAGGAAATCTCGGAATGAAATTTTTCAGAGCGAGATTTCTTATGCCGGTGCGCCCCTTTCTTTTGCGGTTTTTCCCCGTCTTTATTGGTGCCATTTTCATGGGCATTTTAGGCGGGACCGCTGTCGTGGCGTTGTTGGAGCACTACTACCCGCGTACAGCCCCATGGGCTCTATCAGCGTCTGCTGCTGAGAACGCCTGTGTCGGGTTGGCCTTCTTTATCACCCTCTGCAATTTCATGATCGCCTACGGGCGACCAAAATGGGTCTGGGGCATGTATGGTCTTTTCATCGCCTGCCTGTTGTTCGCTTTACCGGCTTTTCGGTTTTCACCGCATCCATTCATCTACGTAGAAAGCGTCGTGTGGCCCATGCTCGGCTTAATACTGCTCAGCAGTAAACGACACAGGGAAATGCGTGCCAACTGCGTAGAACTTCGCCGCCTGCGCGGCAACGTACTGGTGGCCATCAAGAAACGCCGCAAACACGAACGCGCCATCATCAGAATAAAGAAACCAAGGTAATCCCCCACGCCCGCCACAAATATGTGCAACTGTTGCACCAGGGCACCAACGTTGGCGCCGTTTTGGTGCTGTACTGCACCGGGTCCTACGACAAAGCGCAATGACTGCCGCGCTGGCATAAGTCTTGCGCGCGTCAATCCCATGCCCTGGCTCGCAGGAGGCCGCCGTGTCGATTCATGTCGCGTTGCACCACGTTACGCATTACCGCTACGACCGCGCTGTCGAACTCGGCCCGCAGATCGTGCGTTTGCGCCCGGCGGCCCATAGCCGTACGCGGATTTTGTCCTACGCGCTGAAAGTGCTGCCCGAGCAGCATTTCATCAATTGGCAGCAAGACCCCCAGGGCAATTACCTGGCACGCCTGGTGTTCCCGGAAAAGACCGACGAACTGCGCATCGAAGTCGATCTGGTCGCCGAGATGGCGGTGTTCAATCCGTTCGACTTTTTCCTCGAACCCTACGCCGAAAAAATCCCTTTCAGCTACGCCGCCGATGAGCAGCGTGAGCTGGCGCCGTACCTGGAAACCTTGCCGCTGACGCCGAAATTCGCCGCTTACCTGGCCGGTATCGACCGCACGCCATTGCCCGCCGTGGATTTCCTGGTGGGACTCAACCAGCGCCTGGCCGCCGATATCGGCTACCTGATCCGCATGGAACCGGGCGTGCAGACCCCGGAATTCACCCTGGAAAACGCCTCCGGCTCGTGCCGCGATTCCGCGTGGCTGCTGGTGCAATTGCTGCGCAACCTGGGATTGGCGGCGCGGTTTGTGTCCGGTTACCTGATCCAGCTTACCGCCGACGTCAAAGCCCTCGACGGCCCGTCCGGCACCGAAGTGGACTTCACCGACCTGCATGCCTGGTGCGAGGTGTATTTGCCCGGCGCCGGCTGGATCGGCCTGGATGCCACCTCCGGTTTGTTTGCCGGTGAAGGCCATATCCCGTTGGCCTGTAGTCCCGATCCATCGTCTGCCGCCCCGATCAGTGGCTTGGTGGAACCGTGCGAGTGCGAATTCACCCACGAAATGTCCGTTGAGCGGATTTGGGAAGCGCCGCGTGTCACCAAGCCCTACACCGAAGAACAATGGCTGGCGATCCAGGCCCTCGGCCGGCAGATCGATGGTGACCTGCTCAAGGACGATGTACGCCTGACCATGGGCGGCGAGCCGACCTTCGTCTCCATCGATGACCCCGACGGCGCCGAGTGGAACACCGCCGCGCTGGGCCCGGACAAGCGCCGCCTGTCTGCCGAGTTGTTCCAGCGCATGCGCAAGCACTACGCGCCCAAGGGCCTGGTGCACTTTGGCCAGGGCAAGTGGTACCCCGGCGAGCAGCTGCCGCGTTGGTCGCTCAACTGCTACTGGCGCCGCGACGGCGTGCCGATCTGGCATAACAGCGCGCTGATTGCCGACGAACAACAGGATTACGGTGCCGATGGCGCCATGGCCGGGCGTTTCCTCGCCAGCGTCGCCGAACGCCTGAAACTGCCGGCACGCTTTGTCTTCCCGGCCTTTGAAGACAACTTCTACTACCTGTGGCGCGAAGGTGCGCTGCCGCAAAACGTCACGGCCCAGGACCCGCGCCTGGCTGACGACCTGGAGCGCGAACGCCTGCGCAAAGTGTTCAGCCAGGGCCTGGATAAAGTCATCGGCCAAGTGCTGCCGCTGGCGCGCACGGCGGCCAATGACCGCTGGCAGAGCGGGCGCTGGTATCTGCGCGATAACCACTGCCGCCTGGTGCCGGGGGATTCGCCCCTGGGCTATCGCCTGCCGTTGGCGTCGCAGCCCTGGGTGACGGCGGCGGAGTATCCGTTTGTGCACCCGACGGACCCGAACCAGGATCAGCCGGCGCTGCCCACCACCGCTCAGTTGAGCAGCCACGGCGAACCCGCGCCGAGCGATCAGCGTACGCCAGCGGTGGACGAATCCGCCGACTGGCTGACCCGCACCGCGTTGTGCGCCGAAGCGCGGGAAGGCCGCCTCTACCTGTTCATGCCGCCGCTGGAGCGCGTCGAGGATTACCTGGAACTGGTCGCCGCCATCGAGGCCACCGCCGAAGAATTGCATTGCCCGGTGCTGCTGGAGGGCTACGAGCCGCCGGCCGATACCCGCCTGAGCAACTTCCGCGTGACGCCAGACCCGGGTGTGATCGAGGTCAACGTGCAACCGTCCGCCAGTTGGGACGAGCTGGTGGAACGCACCGAATTCCTCTACGAAGAGGCGCGGCAAACCCGCCTGACCACGGAAAAATTCATGATCGACGGGCGCCACACCGGCACCGGCGGCGGTAACCATTTTGTCCTCGGCGGCGCGACGCCCAAGGACTCGCCGTTCCTGCGCCGTCCTGATCTGCTGCGCAGCCTGATCAGCTATTGGCATAACCATCCGTCCTTGTCCTACCTGTTTTCCGGTCTGTTTATCGGCCCGACGTCCCAGGCCCCGCGCGTGGACGAAGCGCGCAACGACGCCTTGTACGAGCTGGAAATCGCCTTCGCGCAAATGCCCGAGCCGGGCGAAGAGTGCCCGCCATGGCTGGTGGACCGCCTGCTGCGCAACCTGTTGATCGATGTGACGGGCAACACCCACCGCGCCGAATTCTGCATCGACAAGCTCTACTCGCCGGACGGCGCCACCGGTCGCCTGGGCCTGCTGGAACTGCGCGCGTTTGAGATGCCGCCCCATGCGCGCATGAGCCTGACCCAACAGCTGCTGTTGCGCGCCCTGGTCGCACGTTTTTGGCGTGAACCCTATGCGCCGCCGAAGCTGGCGCGCTGGGGCACCGAGCTGCACGACCGTTTCCTGCTGCCGCACTTCATCGAGCAGGACTTTGCCGACGTGATCGTCGAACTCAACGCCGCCGGCTACCCGCTGCGCGCCGAATGGTTTGCCGCGCACCTGGAGTTCCGCTTTCCCAAGGTCGGCGATTACGCCGTCAGCGGCATCGAACTGGAGCTGCGCCAGGCCCTCGAACCCTGGCACGTCCTGGGCGAGGAAGGCGCGGTGGGCGGCACGGTGCGCTACGTGGATTCGTCCCTGGAGCGCCTGCAAGTCAAGTTGACCGGCCTGCCGCCGCAACGCTACCTGCTGACCTGCAACGGCATCCCGGTGCCGCTGCAAGCCACCGGCCGCGTCGGCGAATTTGTCGCTGGCGTGCGTTACCGCGCCTGGCAACCGGCCAACTGCCTGCAACCGACCATCCCGGTGCATGCGCCGCTGGTGTTCGACTTGCTGGATACCTGGATGCAGCGTTCGCTGGGCGGTTGCCAGTACCACGTGGCGCATCCGGGCGGGCGCAATTACGACAGCTTGCCGGTGAATGCCAATGAGGCGGAGAGTCGGCGGATGGCGCGGTTTTTCCGGTTGGGGCATAGCCCAGGGAAACTCCCAGTACCCTCGCTCGTCATCAACGACGAACTGCCGATGACTCTGGATCTACGACGTTTCCCCAATAAAAATGACTGAACGCGGTTAAAAATGTGGGAGCGGGCTTGCTCGCGAAAGCGGTGTATCAGCCGATACATGTGTTGACTGACCCGCCGCCTTCGCGAGCAAGCCCGCTCCCACACAAGCCCTATCCCACATTAAACTGTGGTGACTTTGAGCCCCCTTGCCTCTGCCGAGCGTTCCATGTCCGACTTGCTCGACCGTTACCCGCTGACTGCGGGCACTTACCACGAACTGCTGGACGACAGTGGCGCGGTGCGTGCTCATTGGCAGCGCCTGCTCGACCACCTGCAACGCAGCACCCCGGCGCAACTGGCCCAGCGCCAGGCGTTGCTGACCCGGCAGATCCAGGAAAACGGCGTGACCTACAACGTCTACGCCGACCCCAAGGGCGCCGATCGCCCGTGGGAGTTGGACCTGCTGCCCCACGTGCTGGCCGCCGAAGAGTGGCAGCACCTGTCGGCCGGGATCGCCCAGCGGGCGCGCCTGCTCAATGCGGTGCTGGCCGACCTGTATGGCCCGCAACGTTTGATCAAGGAAGGCCTGCTGCCGGCCGAACTGGTGTTCGGGCACAACAATTTCCTGTGGCCATGCCAGGGCATCCAGCCGCCGGACGGAGCCTTCTTGCACCTGTACGCCGTGGACCTGGCGCGCACGCCGGACGGTCGCTGGTGGGTCACCGCCGACCGCACCCAGGCGCCGTCCGGCGCCGGTTATGCGCTGGAAAACCGCACCATCGTGTCCCGTGCCTTCCCGGACCTGTACCGCGACTTGCAGGTGCAGCACCTCACCGGCTTCTTCCGCACCTTGCAGGAAACCCTGGCCCGCCAGGCGCCGGGGGATGACCAGCCGCCACTGATCGTGCTGCTCACGCCGGGACGTTTCAACGAAAGCTATTTCGAACACCTCTACCTCGCCCGCCAGCTCGGCTACCCGCTGGTGGAAGGCGGCGACCTCACCGTGCGCGACAGCACGGTATTCCTCAAGACCCTCAGCGGTCTGCGCCGGGTACACGCGATCATGCGGCGCCTCGACGATGATTTCTGCGACCCGCTGGAACTGCGTACCGACTCGGCCCTTGGCGTGCCCGGCCTGCTCGATGCCGTGCGCCAGGGCAACGTGCTGGTGGCCAATGCCTTGGGTAGCGGCGTGCTGGAGTCGCCGGGGCTGCTCGGCTTCTTGCCGAAGATCAACGAGTTCCTGTTTGGCGAGGAACTGATCCTGCCGTCGATCGCCACCTGGTGGTGCGGTGAAGCGCCGGTGCTCGCCGAAGCGCTGGAGAAATTGCCCGAGCTGCTAATCAAGCCGGCGTTTCCGTCGCAGAGTTTCACCCCGGTGTTCGGGCGTGACCTGGATGATGAGCAACGCGAGGCCCTGGCCGCACGCATGCGCGCGCGGCCTTACGCTTATGTCGCCCAGGAGCTGGCGCAACTGTCCCAGGCGCCGGTGTGGCACACCGTGGATGACCACCTGCAACACCGCGCCATCGGCATGCGCGTGTACGCCGTGGCCAGCGATGAAGGATACCGCGTATTGCCCGGCGGCCTGACCCGCGTGGCCGCCGAAGCCGATGCCGAAGTGGTGTCGATGCAACGCGGCGGCGCGAGCAAGGACACCTGGGTACTCGGCGAGCGTGCGCCCGGCGGCGAACAGTGGCGTGCGCAACGCACCATCGGCGCCCATGACCTGGTGCGCCGCGACCCGTATCTGCCGTCCCGCGTGGTGGAAAACCTGTTCTGGTTTGGCCGCTACTGCGAGCGCTGTGATGACAGCGCGCGCTGGCTACGCATTGTGCTGGCGCGTTATGTGGACGGCGACGATCCCCAGGCCTTGCAAGCGGCGGTCGAACTGGGCGAGAGCCTGCGCCTGCTGCCGGAGGAGGGCGAATTACCTGAGCGTCTGCTGGGCGCCATGCTCGGCGACGACTGGCCGTCGAGCCTGCGCGCCAACCTGCAGCGTTTGCAGTGGGCGGCGTCCCAGGTGCGTGGCAAGTTGTCCCGGGAGAACTGGCAGGCGCTGGTTGAGCTGCAACGCGAAGCCGTGGAGCTGGAAAGCGAAGCGCCGGACTTTGGCGAGTTGCTGGATTTTCTCAACCGTCTGGTGATGTCGCTCGCGGCGCTGTCCGGGTTTGCCCTGGACGACATGACCCGCGACGAAGGCTGGCGCTTTTTGATGATGGGCCGGCGCATCGAGCGGCTGCAATTTCTCAGCAGCAGCCTCGCCGCATTCCTGCGTGGCGTGGCGGTGTTCGATCAGGCCGGGCTGGAGTGGTTGCTTGAACTGGGCAACAGCAGCATCACCTATCGCTCGCGCTACCTGGCGGTGCCGCAGCTGATCCCGGTGCTTGACCTGCTGCTGCTGGACGAGCAGAACCCCCACGCGGTCCTGTTCCAGTTGAAGCTGGTGAGCCGCACCCTGCGTCGCTTGAATGATGATTTTGGCGTGCCGCGGGAAACCGGCCTCGGCCCGCTGGTGGAGCGCCTTGCGCACTTCGACCTGGGCTGCCTGGAGAACCCGTTGTTTGGCGAGTCCAGCGTGCGTGCCGCCTTGGACGGCCTGGCCGACTTGCTGCAAGCGGTGGCCGATGAGAGCGGGCAAGTGTCGGATCGCCTCGCGTTGCGCCATTTTGCCCATGTGGATGATGTCAGCCAGCAGACGGTGTCGTTGTGATGAGTGCGCGCTACCAGATTTTCCACGATACCCATTACCACTACGACAGCCCGGTGTCCCTGGCCCAGCAGTTGGCGCACCTGTGGCCACGGCCGTGTGCCTGGCAGCGCTGTAGCGCGCAGCAGTTGGATATCAGCCCCGAGCCGACGTCGCGGCGCGATGAGCTGGATGTGTTTGGCAACCCGATCACGCGGCTGGCGTTTGAACGGCCCCATGATGAGCTGTTGGTGAACGCCGGGCTGACCGTGGAAGTGCTGGCGCGGCCGGTGCTGGATTTCCAGCAGTCGCCGGCCTGGGACCAGACCCGTGACAGCCTGACCTACAGCAGCCAACCGCTGTCCGTTGAGCTGCTTGAGGCGATCCGTTATCGCTTCGAATCGCCCTACGTGCACCTGAAGAAAAACTTCGTCGAGTTCTCCGAAAGCTGCTTCCCGCCGGCTCGTCCGCTGTTGCTCGGCGTACAGGCGCTGATGCAGAAGATTTTCAGCGAATTCACCTTCGATGCCGAAGCCACTCAGGTCGCCACGCCGCTGGTGGAAGTGCTGGAGCGCCGCCGTGGCGTGTGCCAGGACTTCGCCCACCTGATGCTCGCCTGCCTGCGCTCGCGAGGCCTGGCGGCGCGTTATATCAGCGGCTACCTGCTGACCCAGCCACCGCCCGGGCAGCCACGGTTGATCGGCGCCGATGCATCCCATGCGTGGGTTTCGGTGTATTGCCCGGTGTCGGGCTGGGTGGATTTTGATCCGACCAACAATGTGCAGCCGGCGCTGGAGCACATCACCCTGGCCTGGGGCCGGGATTTCTCCGATGTGTCGCCGTTGCGAGGGGTGATTCTGGGGGGAGGGAGCCATGACCCGGAAGTGCGGGTGACGGTGATGCCTTTAGAGTAGGGAGCGTTCCCACGCTCTGCGTGGGAACGATCAATTATTCAGCCGGATCTTTCGGTGTTTCAGTCTCTTCAGCTGCCACGTCGCCTTCTGCTTCCGGGTTCAGTGCACCCGCTTCTTCATCCGCAGCGGCTTTCTTGCGTTGCAGTTTTTCCTCTTTCTTCTGCTCCTTGGCCAAGTCTCTCTGACGTTTGGCGAAGGAGTAATTAGGTTTGGCCATGGGCGATCCTCTAGGGTCGAAGGTGAGGGTGGGCGGCGCGCAGCTGCCTTGGGTGGCTATGGTAGCAGCTTAGCAGCGCGCTTGGCCCTCACTTACCGCAGGCGTAAGCGGCCAGCAGGCCGTTGAACAGTTGGTTGAGGTGCATGGCTCGGACTCCGGTGGGGGATGGGCCGATCATAGAAAGGTCGTACGACTTTGGCTGTTAGATTGTGTTGATAAGTCTGATAGCCTAAAGTTGTATACAATCTGTTGATTCAGATCATAAGAATTTTTGCCTGCTTGAGGCACCCTTGCCGCAATCCGCGTTTTCTAAACCCTGCCTTGGAGATTCACATGTTCGCCAAACTCGTTGCTGTTTCCCTGCTGACTCTGGCTAGCGGCCAGTTGCTTGCTGCAGAGTGCAAGGTCACTGTCGACTCCACTGACCAAATGTCCTTCAACACCAAAGCCATTGAAATCGACAAGAGCTGCAAGACCTTCACCGTCGAGCTGACGCACTCCGGCAACCTGCCGAAAAACGTCATGGGCCACAACTGGGTGCTGACCAGCGCCGCTGACATGCAGCCGGTTGCCACCGACGGCATGGCTGCCGGTATCGACAAGAACTACCTGAAAGAAGGCGACGCACGCATCATCGCCCACACCAAGATCATCGGTGCTGGCGAGAAAGATTCGGTGACCTTCGATGTGGCGAAACTGGCTGCCGGCACCGACTACATGTTCTTCTGCTCGTTCCCGGGCCATGTGTCGATGATGAAAGGCACCGTGGTCGTCAAGTAAGACCGCGTTATCGTTCATCGCAGGCAAGCCAGCTCCCACATTCGACCGCATTTCCATGTTGTAACGCGGTCAACTGTGGGAGCGGGCTTGCCCGCGATAGCGGTCTACCTCACGGCGCGAACGGCATGACCCGCTTATGCTCG
This sequence comes from Pseudomonas sp. Marseille-Q1929, assembly GCF_017316265.1. Classification (NCBI taxonomy): domain Bacteria; kingdom Pseudomonadati; phylum Pseudomonadota; class Gammaproteobacteria; order Pseudomonadales; family Pseudomonadaceae; genus Pseudomonas; species Pseudomonas sp. Marseille-Q1929. The sequence continues at coordinate 19,072 of NZ_JAFLWU010000041.1, read as the reverse complement.
GTCTTGCGATACGTCTCACAGATAATCCGGAACGCTTCCTCACGCACCGGCTCACCGTGCAGGAACGCATCGATCTCGGCATAGGTCACGCCATGTGACGCTTCGTCCGGCTTGCCCGGCGACAAGTCTTCCAGGTCCGCCGTCGGCACTTTCTCCACCAACGATTCCGGCGCGCCGAAGTGCCGTGCAATCGCCCGCACCTGGTTTTTCACCAGCCCGCTCAAGGGCGCCAAATCGCACGCGCCATCACCGAACTTGGTGAAAAAGCCCATCACCGCTTCCGCCGCATGGTCCGTACCGATCACCAAACCGCTGGCCGCGCCGGCGATGGTGTACTGCGCCACCATGCGCATGCGCGCCTTGGTGTTGCCCAGCACGAAATCACGGGAAACGGCGGCCTTGCCTTCAAACGCCGCCACTTCATGGGCCAGGGCTTTCACCGCCGGGCCGATGTTGACGGTGTGGCGCTCGTCGGGCTCGATAAAGTCCACCGAGGCCGTGGCATCGATTTCGTCGAACTGGGTTTCGTAGGGCAGGCGCACCGCGATAAAACGGTAGGCCGCATCACCGCTGTTTTCGCGCAGCTCTTTTACCGCGCGCTGGGCCAACAGGCCGGCGGTCAGGGAGTCGACACCGCCGCTGATGCCCAGCACCAACGTCTTGAGCCCGGAATTGCGCAGGCAATCCTGGATAAATGCCACGCGGCGGGCAACCTCGGCCTCAAGGGCGGCCTGGTCGTTGAACGGCGCCTGGACCTTGAGTTTTTCAGCTATCTCACGCTGTACGGCTTGCATGATTCACTCCTTGCTAGAGAGGGCAGGTACTTTGAACACATGACGCAAATAGGCGACGAAATTCGGATCGGTGCAGTGGGTCTTGCCCGCTTCATCGGAGATCTTCGCCACGGGCTGGCCATTGCAGGCGGTCATTTTAAGCACGATGCTCATCGGTTCCACACCTGGAATATCGCAGGTCAGGTTGGTGCCGATGCCAAAGCTCACATTGATCCGCCCGCGCAGGGCACGGAAGATTTCCAGGGCCTTAGGCAGCGACAGGCTGTCGGAAAACACCAGGGTCTTGCTCATCGGCTCGATGCCAAGCTTGTGGTAGTGGGCGATGGCTTTTTCGGCCCATTGCACCGGGTCGCCGGAGTCGTGGCGCAGGCCGTCGAACAGCTTGGCGAAGTACAGGTCGAAATCGCCGAGGAACGCATCGGTGGTGATGCAGTCGGTCAGGGCGATGCCCAGCAGGCCACGGTATTCGCGGACCCAGCAATCAAGGGCGGCGATCTGGCTGTCGATCAGGCGCGGACCGAGTTGCTGGTGGGCCATGATCCATTCGTGGGCCATGGTGCCCAGGGGTTTCATATCCAACTCGCGGGCCAGGTGCACGTTGCTGGTGCCGACGAAACGGCCGGGGAAGTCATGCTTGAGGACGCTGACCACTTCTTCCTGCACGCGGTACGAGAAGCGTCGGCGGGTGCCGAAGTCGGCCACTTGCAGCTCGGACAATTCCTCGCTGCTGGCATTCGCCGTCAGCCAATCGAACTTGCGGTACAGCTGCTCACGGGCCTGTTCGAGGATCACGGTCTGGTAGCGGTAGCGGTTACGCACTTCGCTGACGATGGCCAGCATCGGCACTTCAAACAGGATCACATGCAGCCACGGCCCGCGCAGGCGGATGAACAACTCGCCGTTTTCGATACCGGTCTGCACGTAGCGCAGGTTGAAGCGGAACAGCCCGAGGAAGCGCAAAAAGTCCGGCTTCATAAAGCTGATGCGCTCCAGGAAACCCAATTGGTCCGGGCTCAGGCTCAACTCGGCGAGGCGTTCGATCTGGTAGCGGATTTCCGCCAGGTACGGGCGCAGGTCTTCACTGTTACGGCAACGAAACTCCCATTCAACTTCCACGTTCGGGTAGTTGTGCAGCACCGCCTGCATCATGGTCAGCTTGTAGAAGTCGGTGTCGAGCAGGTTCTGCACGATGCGATCGGCAAACACACTCTCGCTCATAACGGGAATCTCCAGACGGGTCGGCGATGGGCGCCGGCCTTTACGCACAATTGAGGAAGGGGGCTAGTGGCGCATAGACACGGGGTGGTTTGCCAGTGATTTTTTGGTTGAGGCCACCGACGCCATCGCAGGCAAGCCAGCTCCCACACTTGGAATGCATTCCAACCTGTGGGAGCTGGCTTGCCTGCGATGGCGCCAGTGCGGCCAAAAAATCTAGACCTGCTCCATCATCCACTTCACAAACTCCCTGACCTTCGGCACCTCCGCCGAATGCTCGGGATAGGCGAGGTAGTAAGCATCCTGGCTCGGCATCGCATGCTGCCAAGGAATCACCAGCTTGCCGTCCGCCAACTCCTCTTCCACCAGAAACCTCGGCAACAACGCCACGCCACAGCCCACTTGCGCCGCCCGAATGCACATATAGAACGTATCGAACCGCGGCCCGTGGTAGCTGTGCTCGGTCTGCAAACCCTGGCTGGCGAACCAGTCATGCCAGCCTTGCGGGCGCGAGGCATTTTGCAGCAGCACCAGTTCGCTCAGTTGCCTTGGGTCAGTGAAGGGCTGCGCGGGCAAGCTTTCGGGGGCGCAGACGGGCACCAGCTCTTCGCTGAACAGCTTCAGGCTCTCGGTGCCGGGCCGTGCGCCCTGGCCGAAGTAGAAGGCCATGTCAGCCTTGCCTTGCAGCAACTCATCCGGCTCCTGTTCGTTGCACAGGTCCAGGTGGATTTGCGGGTGACGCAAGCGCCAACCCTTGAGGCGCGGCACCAGCCAGCGGGCGCCAAAGGTGTAGGGCGTGGAGACGCGCAGCACTTCGGTCTCACCGCCGTAGGAACGCAGGTAGTGGGTGGACATCTCCACCTGTGTGAGGATTTTTCTCACTTCCACCAGGTACAAATCCCCGGCCGGGGTCATTTGCAAGCGCCGACGTACGCGGCGAAACAACAGGTGTTGCAGCAATTCTTCCAACTGCGCCACTTGCTTGCTTACCGCGCTCTGGGTGAGGTTCAGTTCCTCGGCGGCGCGGGTGAAGCTCAGGTGGCGGGTGGCGGCTTCGAAACATTGCAGTGCGGTGATCGAGGGCAAATGTCTTTTGTTCAGCACGGTGTGCCTCTTTTTATGCTTTGCATGAATAAACGGAATGATATCTCGCCTAATCGTCGTTTGTTGGCAAGTCTTGGGCCAGCTACAAATAAGCTCTGGATCGCCGTGCGGGCCGCGGCGCGAATTTCTGAGTTTGCAGATTGAAGGAGTGACCCATGGTTGCCGCATTGCTTGATCGTCTGGGGGTAAACCCGGCGCTGTACCAGTCGGGTAAACAGCCTGTGCATTCGCCGATTGATGGCAGCCGTATCGGCAGCGTGCACTGGGAAGGTGCCGCCGAGGTAGAGCAGCAGGTCAGTCGCGCCGAGCATGCATTCGACGCCTGGCGCAAAGTGCCAGCCCCGCGTCGCGGCGAGCTGGTGCGCCAATTTGGCGATGTGCTGCGCGAATACAAGGCCGACCTCGGCGAGTTGGTGTCGTGGGAAGCCGGCAAGATCACCCAGGAAGGCCTGGGCGAAGTGCAGGAAATGATCGACATCTGCGACTTTGCTGTCGGCCTGTCCCGCCAGCTCTACGGCTTGACCATCGCCTCCGAGCGCCCCGGCCACCATATGCGTGAAACCTGGCACCCGCTGGGCGTGGTCGGCGTGATCAGCGCCTTCAACTTCCCGGTCGCCGTCTGGGCGTGGAACACCGCCCTGGCCCTGGTGTGTGGCAACGCGGTGATCTGGAAACCGTCGGAAAAGACTCCGCTCACCGCCCTGGCCTGCCAGGCGCTGTTCGAGCGCGTACTGAAGAACTTCAACGATGCGCCGCCGTACCTCAGCCAAGTGATCATCGGCGGCCGCGACGCCGGTGCCGCGCTGGTGGATGACCCGCGTGTCGCCCTGATCAGCGCCACCGGCAGCACGCGCATGGGCCGCGAAGTAGCGCCCAAAGTCGCCGCGCGTTTTGCCCGCAGCATCCTTGAACTGGGCGGCAACAACGCGATGATCCTCGGTCCCAGTGCCGACCTGGATATGGCCGTGCGCGCCATCCTGTTCAGCGCCGTCGGCACCGCCGGCCAGCGCTGCACCACCTTGCGCCGCCTGATCGCCCACGAGTCAGTGAAGGAAGAAATCGTCACCCGCCTCAAGGCCGCCTATTCCAAGGTGCGCATCGGCCACCCGCTGGAAGGCAACCTGATCGGCCCGCTGATCGACAAGCACGGCTTCGACAACATGCAGGACGCCCTGGAGCAAGCCTTGAGCGAAGGCGGCCGGGTGTTCGGTGGCAAGCGCCAGTTGGAAGACACCTTCCCGAATGCCTATTACGTGTCGCCGGCCATCGTGGAAATGCCCGAACAGAGCGACGTGGTCTGCACCGAGACCTTCGCGCCGATTCTGTATGTGGTCGGCTACACCGACTTCGCCGAAGCCCTGCGCCTGAACAACGCCGTGCCCCAAGGCCTGTCGTCGTGCATCTTCACCACGGATGTGCGTGAGGCCGAGCAGTTCATGTCGGCGGTGGGCAGTGACTGTGGCATCGCCAACGTCAATATCGGCCCGAGCGGGGCGGAAATCGGCGGCGCGTTTGGCGGTGAGAAAGAGACCGGCGGCGGGCGTGAGTCGGGTTCGGATGCGTGGCGTGGGTACATGCGTCGCCAGACCAATACCGTGAACTATTCGCTGGAATTGCCGCTGGCCCAGGGCATCACCTTCGACTGATCCCTCAAAGTCGGAGTGAGGTCAATGTGGGAGCTGGCTTGTCGGGTCGCCGCATCGCTGCGATAGCGGTAGTGACTGCACCACCGCTATCGCAGGCAAGCCAGCTCCCACAGTTGATTGGGTTTGCAGTTCGGAAAAGTGGTGTGTTGGGTCTCATCGGAGTCTGGCAATGGCATTACGCGAAACATGTTTATGGGAACACCTCACCCCCAGCCGGCCGGATCGCGCCGCGCTCAAGGGGGAGGTCAAGGTGGATGTGTGCGTGATCGGCGCCGGCATCACCGGTTTGTCGGCGGCCATTCACTTGCTGGAACAAGGCAAAAGCGTTGCCGTGCTGGAGGCCCATCGCACCGGCCACGGCGGTTCGGGGCGCAACGTCGGGCTGGTCAATGCCGGCCTGTGGATCCCGCCGGATGACATCGAGGCCGGTTTCGGCAGCGAGGTCGGCAGCCAGCTCAATCGCATGCTGGGCGCGGCGCCTTCGCTGGTGTTCAGCCTGATCGACAAATACCACATCGATTGCCAATTGCGCCGCGAAGGCACCTTGCACATGGCGCACAACGCCCGGGGCGAGGCGGATCTGCGCAGCCGTGAAGAACAATGGAAGCGCCGTGGCGCACCGGTGGAACTGCTCACCGGCCAGGCCTGCGAGCAGGCCACCGGTACGCAGAAAATCGCCGCCGCCTTGCTCGATCGCCGCGCCGGCACCTTGAACCCGATGGCTTACACCAGTGGTCTGGCGAATGCCGCCGTTGGCCTAGGCGGACAGTTGTTCGACCATTCCCCGGTCACCCAACTGGAGCGCCAGGGTTCTGATTGGTCGGTGCAGACCGGCCAAGGTTCGGTGCAGGCCGCCCAAGTGGTGATCGCCTCCAACGCCTACACCGAAGGCGAATGGACCGAGCTGCGACGCAACTTTTTCCCCGGCTACTACTATCAGGTCGCGTCAGCCCCGCTGACGGACGCCGCCGCCGAGCAAATCCTGCCTGGCGGCCAGGGTTCGTGGGACACGCGCCAGGTCTTGAGCAGCATCCGCCGTGATGCCGATGGCCGCCTGTTGCTCGGCAGTCTGGGCAATGGCAACCAGAAACCGGCGTGGTTCCTCAAGGCGTGGGCCGATCGGGTGCAGCAGCACTACTTCCCGTACCTCAAATCGGTGCAGTGGGAGTTCACCTGGACCGGCTGCATTGCCTTCACCCCCGACCACCTGATGCGCCTGTTCGAACCGGCGCCGGGCCTGGTGGCCGTGACGGGCTACAACGGCCGCGGCGTGACCACTGGCAGCGTGGTCGGCAAGGCGTTTGCCGACTATCTGTGTCACCAGAATCCCCAGGCCTTGCCGATTCCGTTCGCACCGATGCAGCCGTTGGCCGGGGTGGGCCTGCGCAGCTGTCTGTATGAGGCGGGATTCTCGCTGTATCACGCCGGTCAATGTTTGCGGATCGTGATCTGATCAGCGAAATACCGCTCAGAAGCCGGCATTTTCTTAGCAGGCTACTAATCTGTATTGGTGCAAGTCGTAGCAGTCACGCACTGTAAATGTGCAGTTCCGTTACGCAGGCTGTTACAGCCATAGGAGCTGTCGTTTATTGGCTTGGTTGCAGGTGTGACCTACCTGGGTTGTACTTTTTCGGCGTCCTGGTTGCACCTCTTGATGCTAGAGGGTTGCACGTCCTGACGAATGGCGCCGAAACACCCGCAATAACAATGACACCGTGTCTTTTTGAAGAATAAAAACCTACTGGCACGCGCTTTGCTCAGGGCTTTCAGTGAAAAGTTTGAACGCAAGTTGTAGTGCCAAAAATCAAAAATATCGGAGCACCACTCATGTCCCAGACGTTTTACAAGAAAGGTTTCCTGGCCCTTGCCGTTGCAGCGGCGCTGGGTGTTTCTACGTTTGTTCAAGCTGATGTGAAAATTGGCGTGGCGGGCCCGATGACGGGTGCCAACGCTGCTTTCGGTGAGCAGTACATGAAGGGTGCCCAAGCGGCAGCCGATAAAATCAACAAGGAAGGCGGCATCAACGGCGAGCAGATCAAGCTGGTGGCCGGCGACGATGCCTGCGAGCCCAAGCAGGCCGTGGCCGTGGCCAACCGCCTGGCGGACCAGGACAAGGTGATCGGCGTCGTCGGGCACTTCTGCTCGTCCAACACCATCCCGGCCTCCGAGGTCTATGACGAAGCGGGCATCATCGCAATCACCCCAGGCTCCACCAACCCACAGGTCACCGAGCGCGGCCTGGGCGCCATGTTCCGTATGTGCGGGCGTGACGACCAGCAAGGCATCGTGGCCGGCGACTACATCGTCGATGTGCTCAAGGGCAAAAAAGTCGCGGTCATCAACGACAAGGACACCTACGGCAAAGGCCTGGCCGACGCCACCGCTGCCCAGTTGACCAAGCGCGGCGTCAAGCCGGTGCTGGAAGAAGGCCTGACCCGCGGCGAGAAAGACTTCAGTGCGCTCGTCACCAAAATCCGCTCCCTGGGCGCCGACGTCGTGTACTTCGGCGGCCTGCACCCGGAAGCCGGTCCCCTGGTTCGCCAGATCCGTGAAGCCGGTTTGAAAGACGTCAAGTTCATGTCCGATGATGGCGTCGTCACCGACGAACTGGTGGCCACCGCTGGCGGCGCGCAATACGTCGACGGCGTCTACATGACCTTCGGCGCCGACCCGCGCCTGCTGCCAGACAGTAAGGCCGTGGTGGAAGAGTTCCGCAAGAACGGCACCGAGCCAGAAGGCTACACCCTGTATGCCTACGCGTCGGTCCAGGCCCTGGCTGCCGGCTTCAACGGCGCCAAGTCGAACAAGGGCGAAGATGCGGCCAAGTGGCTGAAAGCCAACCCTGTTCAGACTGTGATGGGCAAGAAGGAATGGGACGGCAAGGGCGACCTGAAAATCTCCGACTACGTGGTTTACCAGTGGGATAAAGACGGTAAATACCATCAGCTGGACAAACAGAAGTAAGCACGAGCAACACGGACCCCATGTGGGAGCGGGCTTGCCCGCGATGACGGACTGACAGTCAACACGGTGTTGAATGTGAAACCGCTATCGCAGGCAAGCCAGCTCCCACAGGGGACCGCGGTTGTCAGCTACATCGCGTCCAGCAACAAATCTGTCTTTTCCTCCAGAAGCGCCGCACACCTACAGGTGTGCAGGTGCTCACCGCGTGAGATTGCGTTATGGATGGTATTTTCCTGCAGCAACTGGTCAACGGCCTGACCCTCGGGTCGGTCTACGGCCTGATCGCCATCGGCTACACAATGGTCTATGGCATCATCGGCATGATCAACTTCGCCCACGGCGAGGTTTATATGATTTCCGCTTACCTCGCGGCGATCACCCTGGCCCTGCTCGCCTACTTCGGCATTGAATCCTTCCCGCTGCTCATTCTCGGCACCTTGATCTTCACCGTGGTCGTCACCGGCGTGTACGGTTGGGTCATCGAGCGTGTCGCCTATAAACCCCTGCGCAACTCCACCCGACTCGCGCCGCTGATCAGCGCCATCGGCATCTCGCTGATCCTGCAAAACTACGCACAGATCGCCCAGGGCGCCAAGCAACAAGGCATTCCCACCCTGTTGGCCGGGGCCTGGCGTGTCGATATCGGCACCGGCTTCGTGCAACTGACGTACACCAAGGTGTTCATCCTGGTCGCCGCCTTTGCGGGCATGGCCCTGCTGACCTACGTGATCAAATACACCAAGCTCGGCCGCATGTGCCGCGCCACCCAGCAAGACCGCAAGATGGCCTCCATCCTCGGCATCAACACCGACCGCGTGATCTCCTACGTGTTTGTCATCGGTGCCGCCATGGCCGCCCTCGCCGGTGTGCTCATCACCCTCAACTACGGCACCTTCGACTTCTACGCCGGCTTCATCATCGGCATCAAGGCGTTTACCGCTGCGGTCCTCGGCGGCATTGGCTCCCTGCCTGGGGCGATGCTTGGCGGGATCATCCTCGGTATCTCCGAGTCGCTGTTCGCGGGGTTGATCAACTCTGACTACAAAGACGTGTTCAGTTTCTCCCTGCTGGTGGTGATTCTGATTTTCCGTCCCCAGGGCCTGCTGGGTCGCCCACTCGTGGCTAAGGTGTAAACATGTCTGCTGCCAAACCCATCGATATCAAGAAAAGTGTGGTCGATACGATTCTCGCCGGGCTTATTTCCCTGGTCGTGTTCGGTCCGATCGTCGGCGTCGTCCTCGACGGCTACAGCTTCAACCTGGAACCGGCCCGCGTGGCCACGCTGGTCGCCATCGTCATGGTCGGCCGCTTTGCCCTCAGCCTGTTCCTGCAAACCCCCAAGGGCTTGAAGATCCTGCAGGGCTTCGAAAGCAGCGGCTCCGGCGTGCATGTGCTGGCGCCGGACTACAAGTCGCGGCTGCGCTGGATCATCCCGGCGCTGATCGTGATCGCCATCGTGTTCCCGATCTTCGCCAACAAGTACCTGCTCACTGTGGTCATCCTCGGCTTGATCTACGTGCTGCTGGGCCTGGGCCTGAACATCGTGGTCGGTCTGGCTGGCCTGCTCGACCTCGGCTACGTGGCGTTCTATGCCATTGGCGCCTACGGCCTGGCCCTGGGTTATCAATACCTCGGCCTGGGCTTCTGGACGGTGCTGCCCTTGGCGGCCATCGCGGCGGCGTTGGCGGGATGCATACTCGGCTTCCCGGTGTTGCGAATGCACGGTGACTACCTGGCCATCGTGACCCTGGGCTTCGGTGAAATCATCCGCCTGGTGCTGAATAACTGGCTGTCGTTTACCGGCGGGCCGAACGGCATGCCGGTGCCATCGCCGACATTCCTTGGCCTGGAATTCGGGCGCAAGGCGAAGGAGGGCGGGATTCCGTTCCACGAGTTCTTCGGCATCGATTACAACCCCAACATCAAGTTCATGTTCATCTACATCGTGCTGTTCCTGGTGGTGCTGGCCGTGCTGTACATCAAGCACCGCCTGACCCGCATGCCGGTCGGCCGCGCCTGGGAAGCCTTGCGCGAAGATGAGATCGCCTGCCGTTCCATGGGCCTGAACCACGTGCTGGTCAAGCTCTCGGCGTTCACCATCGGCGCGTCCACCGCAGGCCTGGCCGGTGTGTTTTTTGCCAGCTACCAGGGCTTCGTCAACCCGTCGTCGTTCACCTTCTTCGAGTCGGCGCTGATCCTCGCCATCGTGGTGCTGGGCGGCATGGGCTCGACGGTGGGCGTGGTGATCGCGGCGTTCGTGTTGACCGTCGCACCGGAACTGCTGCGCAGCTTCTCCGAATACCGCGTGCTGCTGTTTGGCGTGCTGATGGTGGTGATGATGATCTGGCGACCGCGCGGCTTGATCCGCATCAGCCGTACCGGTGTGACACCACGCAAGGGGGTAGCGCCATGAGCAAGGAAGTCGTGCTCTCCGTGGAACACCTGATGATGCACTTCGGTGGCATCAAGGCCCTGAGCGATGTGAGCCTCAAGGTCGAACGCAACTCGATCTTCGCCCTGATCGGCCCCAACGGTGCCGGCAAGACCACGGTGTTCAACTGCCTCACCGGCTTCTACAAAGCCAGCGGCGGCAAGATCAACCTCAACGTGCGCGGCAAGCAGACCGACGTGATCCAACTGCTCGGCGAACGCTTCCAGCCCACCGACTTTGTCTCGCCGAAAAGCTTCCTCAGCCGTGTGTACTACAAGATGTTCGGCGGTACCCACCTGGTCAACCGTGCAGGCCTGGCCCGTACGTTCCAGAACATTCGCCTGTTCAAGGAAATGTCCGTGGTGGAGAACCTGCTGGTGGCCCAGCACATGTGGGTCAACCGCAACATGCTCGCGGGCATCCTCAATACCAAGGGCTACCGCAAGGCCGAAAGCGACGCCCTCGACCACGCCTTCTATTGGCTGGAAGTGGTGGACCTGGTGGACTGCGCCAATCGCCTTGCGGGCGAACTCTCCTACGGCCAGCAGCGCCGCCTTGAAATCGCCCGGGCCATGTGCACGCGGCCGCAGATCATCTGCCTGGACGAACCGGCAGCGGGCCTCAACCCCCAGGAAACCGAAGCCCTCAGCGCGATGATTCGCCTGCTGCGCGACGAACACGACCTGACGGTGGTGCTGATTGAACACGACATGGGCATGGTGATGAGTATTTCCGACCACATCGTGGTGCTCGACCACGGCAACGTGATCGCCGAAGGCGGCCCGGATGCGATCCGTAACGACCCGAAAGTGATTGCCGCCTACCTCGGCGCCGACGAAGAGGAGCTGGTATGAGCACACCCATCCTCGAAATGAAGGACCTGGACGTGTTCTACGGCCCGATCCAGGCCCTGAAAAAAGTCTCGCTGCACATCAATGAAGGTGAAACCGTGAGCCTGATCGGCTCCAACGGCGCGGGCAAATCCACGCTGCTGATGTCGATCTTCGGCCAGCCACGGGCCGAGTCGGGGCAGATTCTGTACAACGGCGTCGACATTACCCACAAGTCGTCCCACTACATCGCCTCCAACGGCATCGCGCAGTCGCCGGAAGGGCGGCGGGTGTTCCCCGACATGACCGTCGAGGAAAACCTGCTGATGGGCACCATCCCGATTGGCGACAAGTTCGCCAGCGAGGATATGCAGCGCATGTTCGAGCTGTTCCCTCGGCTCAAGGAACGGCGTAACCAGCGGGCCATGACCATGTCCGGTGGCGAGCAGCAAATGCTCGCCATCGCCCGCGCACTGATGAGCCGGCCCAAGCTGTTGCTGCTGGACGAACCGAGCCTGGGGATGGCGCCGATTGTGGTGAAACAGATCTTCTCGACCTTGCGGGAGTTGGCGTCGACCGGGATGACCATCTTTCTGGTGGAGCAGAACGCCAACCATGCGCTGCGCTTGTCGGACAGGGCGTATGTGATGGTTAACGGCGAGATTCGTCTCACCGGCACAGGTAAAGAGCTGCTGGTGAACGAGGAAGTGCGTAACGCCTACCTTGGCGGGCACTGACCTAAAGCTTGACGCAAACCCCCGGTGGGAGCTGGCTTTGTGTGGGAGCTGGCTTGCCTGCGATAGCATCGCCTCGGTTTACCAGATAGACCGAGGTGTCTGCATCGCAGGCAAGCCAGCTCCCACAATGAGCAGCTCCCACATTTGTTTTTGTAGTGTCCACAGCGCCGATACCAAATTGTGGAAAACAAATCCAGCCACCCTCCAAAGCGCGACATATAGCCGCCGCAAATCCCTGTTTTGTCACAGTTTTGACTTGTCCCCATCCACTGTGGAACCGGCTGTGGGTAACGTGGTAGTACTCTGCTGAAAGCCTTTAAAGCCGTGGCTTACAGCGTTCTGGTTGTTTTTTGATCAGTGGTTTTTTCGCGACCGGCCAAGGGCTTTGTCAACCTGTTTAAAGACACAGGTATATGACCGATTTATGTCCCCCCAGCCTGTGGATAAGTCTGTGACTAAACTCTGGAAAGACCTCCGCAGAGGCCGGAATGACTGGCCTGGAGCCATCGTTGGGATTTTCTCCCCGTTGATGGGCCTACATACGGCCCCGCCAAGGTCAAGCAAAAAACTTTCTAAAATCGCCTGCAAGCCCCGCATACAGCGGCCTGAGGTATTTTGCACTTGCCCCCAAAGACTGTGGGCGCAGTTGTGGATAACCTGCGCGCACATGGCTGCAAGCCACGTTCTGTAAGGCTTTGCGAGATATGGTTAAAAAATGATCAATTGCACATGAAGTTCTGTGCATAGCGGTTGCCGCAACCGCGTCGTACGGGCATTCTGCTGGCTGATTTTTTTCCGATGCCCGCAAGGAGAACACCATGTCCAACACGCTGTTTATTACTGGCGCAACCTCAGGTTTCGGCGAAGCCTGCGCCCGTCGTTTTGCCGAAGCCGGCTGGAAACTGGTGCTCACCGGTCGTCGCGCCGAGCGCTTGAATGCGTTGGTCGAAGAGCTTTCCAAGCAAACCGAAGTGCACGGCCTGGTGGTGGACGTGCGTGACCGCAAGGGCATGGAAGAGGCAATCGCCAACCTGCCGCCATCGTTCGCGAAGCTGCGCGGGCTGATCAACAACGCGGGCCTGGCCGTTGGTACCGACCCTGCACCCAAGTGCAGCCTCGACGACTGGGAAACCATGGTCGATACCAACATCAAGGGCCTGCTGACCACCACCAGCCTGCTGTTGCCGCGCCTGATCGCTCACGGCCGTGGCGCCGGGATCATCAACCTGGGTTCCATCGCCGGCAACTATCCGTACCCGGGCAGCCATGTGTATGGCGGCTCCAAGGCGTTCGTGAAGCAGTTCTCGCTGAACCTGCGCTGCGACCTGCAAGGCACCGGCGTACGGGTGACCAACATCGAACCGGGCCTGTGTGAGAGCGAGTTCTCGCTGGTGCGCTTTGGCGGCGACCAGGCGCGTTATGACGCAACCTATGCCGGCGCCGAACCGATCCAGCCGCAGGACATTGCCGACACGATCTTCTGGGTCATGAATACCCCGGCCCATGTGAATATCAACCGCCTGGAGTTGATGCCGGTGAGCCAGACCTGGGCTGGGTTTGCCATCGAGCGTGGCGCGAAGTAAGGCTTTAGACCGCGCCGCGCCCATCGCAGCGATGCGGCGACCCGACAAGCCAGCTCCCACACCAAGGATGTACTCGGTCAACATGTGGGAGCGGGCTTGCCCGCGATGGCGTCAAATCAGCCAAAACAGGCCATAAGGTACACTCCCCTCCTGAGAACCCCACCGCACTCAGCGGTTTCAAGGTTTTGACAGGAGGAAATGTGAGTAACCGAGGTGAGCAGGCACTGCTCAAACAATCGACCATCCTGATGTTCGCCGTCGCGATCGCCGGGATTGTCACGGGTGTGATATCCGGCGCCCAATCCATTCTGTTCGACGGCTTTTTCTCGCTGATCGCCACCGCCATCAAGGTGTTGATGCTGATCACGGCCAAGCTGATCGCCAAGAAAAGCAACGAGCGCTTCCAGTTCGGCTACTGGCACCTGGAGCCCATGGTGCTGTTGATCGAAGGCAGCTTCCTGTTGCTGATCGCCATCTATGCGTTCCTCAACGGCGTGTTCGGCATTATCAATGGAGGGCGCGAGATCGAGTTGGGGTTGGTGATCATTTATGCGGCGGTGTTTACCGTCGTCGAATTTGCCTACTTCTTCTACGTGCGTTATCGCAATCGCACGCTCAAGTCCTCGCTGATCCAGTTCGACAACATCAGCTGGCTGGTGGACGCGATGCTATCGATCGGCTTGCTGATCAGCTTCCTCGCCGCGCTGTTGCTCAAGTCCCAGGGCTATGGCGAGTGGGCGGTGTACGTCGACCCATTGATCCTGATCCTGCTGGCCCTGAGCATGCTCGCGCCGGCGTTCAAGATCCTGCGCCCGGCGTTGCGCGAGGTGCTGGGGATCGCCCCGGACCAGTTGGACGACAAGGTGCGTGAAGTGATGGATGCGGCCCAGGCCAAACACGGTTTCGACGACTACGTGTCCTACGTGCAAAAACACGGGCGGGCGCGGTTTATCGAGATTCATGTGGTGTTGCCGGCGGATTACCCGGTGGATAACGTTGCGACCCTGGATGGGCTGCGCGAAGAGATATCCACAGGGCTGGGCAAAGCGGATGCGGCGCGGTGGTTGACCATCAGTTTTACGGGGGATCGCAAGTGGATTGCGTGATCGGCAGTTAGACCGAGGTGAGGCTATCGCAGGCAAGCCAGCTCCCACACTCGACCGTGTACGCGGTCAAAACTGTGGGAGCTGGCTTGCCTGCGATAGGGCCCTGAAAGTCAGCCCAAATGCTGGATCAGACCCTGATAACAAGTCGCCAAGTGATAAGGCGTAGTAGAAGGCATATCCCACCGACTCACCACACCCTGGGCATCCAGGCATTCATTCCAGCCTTTGCCATGCAAAAAATGCTGTTGCAGCGCCAGCAACTGGCGCTGCAACACCGCCTCGCTGCCCGGCCGCAAGGTCAGCGCCCGCAAGTATTCCGCCTGGGCCCAGATGCGTTGGGTGCCATCGCGCACGCTGCCATCCAGCGCCAACATGCCGCTGACCGCACCGCTCAACTTATCCACACCCATTTGCTCGGCGTAGGCAAAAGCCCGCGTCAGCGAGGCATGCAACGGCGTGCCGCGTAGGACGTCGGAAGATTCCAGCAAAAAGAACCACTCGAACTGATGCCCCGGTTCAAACCAGTTATCCACAGCGCCCAGCGGTTTTTCCATCATCACGCCATGCTGGCGGTCGATGAAGCGCTGCTGCATGGCCGTCGCCAGGCCCAGCAGTGCCGCTTGTACACCGGCGTCTTCACGCACGGCGAGGGTGGCCAGGAAGCCTTCGGCCAGGTGCATCAGCGGGTTTTGCAGCGGGCCGGACTTGAGGGATGACCAGTTGCGTTCCAGCACGGCTTCGTACAGGCCGTCGCCTGTGGCAAAGCGCTCGGCGACCACTGCCAGGGCGGCGTTGAGCACCGATTCCACCAACGGCTCGCGTACCTTGGCCCAGTAGTGGGCGCAGGCGAAGATGATGAAGGCATGGGTGTAGAGGTCTTTGCGCTTGTCCAGCGGTTGGCCGGCCGGGTCGATGCTGTAGAACCAGCCGCCGTGCTCGGCATCGTGGAAGTGCCGTTGCAGGGAGCGGAACAACGCCGCCGCGCGTTCTTCGGCAAACGCCGCGCCGGGTTCGCCGATCAGGCTGGCGAACAGGTACAACTGCCGGGCACAGGCCATGGCGCGGTAGCGTTGCGGGGGCAGTGGCTGATGGTTGGCGTCCAGCGCCTCATAGGGCAACGCCAACTCGGCATTCCAGCCAGGGCCTTGCCAGAGCGGCACGATCAGGCTGTGGAAGTGCGTGAGCACGGCGTTCAGGGTGGAGCTTGGAGCGGTGGGCATTGGCTGGCGTCGTCACGGCAGGGGTGTAGGCGCGCATGGTAGCAGGCTTGGGTTCTGTGGTGTCTTTGAGACCGCTATCGCAGGCAAGCCAGCTCCCACATTTGATTGGGTTCGCAGATCAAAATGTGGGAGCTGGCTTGCCTGCGATGCGGGCCTGACAGGCGTCGCGAATCAGCCCGCGAGCAACCAAACCCCAGTCGCCGCCGAAGCTGCCCCGGCAATCCGCACCAACGGCGCAGCCGCGGCTGGCAGGAAACGCACCACCGCATAACCGGCCGCGTGCAACACAGCCGTCGCGCCAACAAACCCGGCCGCATACGCCCACGGGCTGGACATGTCCGGCAGCTCCAAACCATGGGCCACGCCATGGAACAAGGCGAACAACGCAGTCGCACCCACCGCGACAAACAACGGCGGCCGCACCGCCAGCGCTACCGCCAGGCCCAAAGCCAGTACCGATGCGGCAATCCCGCTTTCCATCGCGGGCAATTGCATCCCTTCAAAGCCCAGCACGCCGCCGATCAACATGGTGCCGACAAACGTGCACGGCAGCGCCCAGCGCGCCGCGCCTTTCTGTTGCGCGGCCCACAGGCCGACCGCAACCATTGCCAGCAAATGGTCGATACCGCCCAACGGGTGGCTGATCCCGGCGATCAAGCCGTTATCGCCATGGCCCGGGTGGGCGAACGCGAGGGCCGGGGCCAGCAGCAACGCGGCGGCGGTGAAGAGTTTCTTGAGGCTCATGGACAGGTTCCTTATGGGTTGATCAGGCGGCGGTCAGCAGGCCTTGGCGTTCGATAAAGGCGACGATTTCTTCCAGGCCAACCCCGGTTTTCTGGTTGCTGAACACAAAGGGTTTGCCGTTGCGCATACGGGTGGTGTCGCTGTTCATCAGCTCCAGCGAAGCACCCACCAGCGGCGCCAGGTCGATCTTGTTGATCACCAGCAAGTCGGATTTGCAAATGCCTGGCCCGCCCTTGCGCGGCAGCTTGTCGCCGGCGGACACATCGATCACGTAGATGGTCAGGTCCGACAGCTCCGGGCTGAAGGTCGCGGAGAGGTTGTCGCCGCCGGACTCCACCAGGATCAGGTCCAGGCCGGGGAAGCGCCGGTTGAGCTGGTCCACCGCTTCAAGGTTGATCGACGCGTCTTCGCGGATCGCCGTGTGCGGGCAGCCACCGGTTTCCACACCAATGATGCGCTCGGGCGCCAGCGCCTGGTTGCGCACCAGGAAGTCGGCGTCTTCGCGGGTATAGATGTCGTTGGTGACCACGGCCAGGTTGTAGCGGTCGCGCAGGGCGAGGCACAGGGCCAGGGTCAGGGCGGTCTTGCCGGAGCCTACCGGGCCACCGATGCCGACGCGCAAAGGTTGTGTATTCATGGGGTGTTCTCCTAGGAACGGAACAGGCGGCTGTATTGGCGCTCGTGGGCCATGCACGCCAGGGACAGGCCGAACGCGGCGCTGCCGAAATGGTTGGGGTCGATGCGCGCGGCGTCCTGCTGGGCTTGTTGCAGCAGTGGCAGCAGCTCGCTGGTCAGGCGCTGGGCGGCTTGCTGGCCCAGGGGCAGAGTTTTCATCAGTACGGCCAGTTGGTTTTCCAGCCAGCTCCACAGCCAGGCGGCGAGGGCGTCGGCGGGGCTGATGGTCCAGGCGCGGGCGGCCAGGGCCCAGCCCAGGGCGAGGTGAGGTTCGCCGCGTTGTTCAAGGAAGTGGCGCGCGGCGTCGTCCAATTCAGGCAAGCCATTGAGCAGTTGTTGCAGCGAGTAACCCATCTGCCGGCTCTCCTGATACAGCTCGCGGGTCTCACGGCTGGCGCGGTGTTCTTCGCACAGCTGTGCCAACTGCGCCCAATCCTGTTCAGCGGCGGCGCGGCAATGGGCGAGCAGCAGCGGTGCTTCAAAGCGCGCGAGGTTGAGCAACAACTGATCGCTGATCCAGCGGCGGGCGCTGGCTGCATCACTGACGCGGCCGTTCTCCACGGCCATTTCCAGGCCTTGGGAATAGCTGTAGCCGCCAATCGGCAACTGCGGACTGGCCAGACGCAACAGCGCCCAGGCTGGGTTCATAGGCGTACGCCGAACTGGTGCAGCTTGGGCGGGTAATTGAAGTCTTCGTCGCCATGGCGCGAATGGTGATGGCCACCGCCATAGGCGCCGTGTTCCGGCTGGAACGGCGCTTCAAGGTTTTCAGTGGTAGCGCCCAGTTGATCGAGCATGGCCTTGAGCACGTAGTCATCCAGCAGGCGCAGCCAGCCATCTCCTACTTGCAGTGCCACGTGGCGATTGCCCAGGTGATAGGCGGCGCGGGTCAGTTCAAAGGCGCTGGGGCAGGTGACGTGCAGCAGCTGTTCAGGGCGTGCGCAGACGCGTACGACACGTCCGTCCTCGGCCTGTAGGAATTCGCCATCGTGCAGCGGTGGCTGGCCACGCTCCAAGAACAGGCCGACGTCTTCGCCGTCGGCACTGAAACAGCGCAGGCGGCTTTTGCTACGGGCTTCGAAGTTCAGCAGCAGCTCGGCAGCCCAGAGGGCTTGGGGGGCGATTCGGCGGTGGATCACCAGCATCAGAAGGCTTCCAGCAATGAGCGATGCAAGTGCTAGAGCAAGGGCCTTGCCAATCTCGGCAGTGAGTAGGAAAAGTCTGCAAGTAGGCGCTGTGGCGCCACTAAATAGGGCGTAGGAGAATTCTATCGGCGCGCCAAAACGGTGCTCGTTTTGTGATTGTGCACTTGACCCGGGCATTTTTCGGATTTGTCCTACGCATCCTGAAGATTCGCCGTTCATGGAGCTACGTATTGAAACTTTAGGATTCGCGCCGTGTTTAATTCACTGCGACGCTCATCATGTTCAAGTCATTTTTTTGCTTAGTCATCGCCAGTCTGTCATTCGTCATTTCAACGGCTTCGGCCAATCTACAACCGCGTCCGACCTTTGCACCGGCAACTATCAACAACGTGGTTGACCGCGCCCATGAACTGCTGGGCACGCCCTACAAGTTCGGCGGTACCTCGGTGCAACAAGGCTTCGATTGCAGCAGTTTCCTGGTCTATCTGTTCAAGACCGAAGCGAATATCCAGATCCCGCGCACCACGGCGGCGATGCACCGCTCGACAGCCGCGACCATCCCGCGAAATGCACTGAAGCCCGGCGATGCGGTGTTTTTCAAAGCCAATGGGCGCGGGCAGGTCAGCCATGTGGGGCTTTATATCGGCGAAGGCAAATTTATCCATTCGCCACGCACCGGCAAGAGCGTGCGCATCGATTCGCTGAGCAACAGCTACTGGAATAAAAACTACACGACGGCCAAGCGTTTCCACTCGGCGGGTTGATCGTTTTACTCGGTGCTGCCCAGGCCTTGCCAGTGCTTCAAACCGATAAAGATAAAGCGCAATTGCTGGGTGATTTTCGCCTGGGGCGTGAGGTGGGCCGGCAGGGCCTGGGCG
>NZ_JAFLWU010000040.1:0-45493 GCF_017316265.1 Pseudomonas sp. Marseille-Q1929 | reverse complement strand
CCACCTCCACCTCCACGGGGCGAGGGCGACGGCCCTGGAGCAGGAGGTGCAGGTGCATCCGGAAACAAGTCCGGAAACAGTTGCTTCAAAAGCTCCAGCCATCGACTGGCCCATTCGCTCCTCAACTGTTCAAGAATCGCCTTTAGCTTCTCGTCACCCAACTCCTTGCGCATCTCATTGAGCTTGTCACGCAGGTCCTGAACCGTCTGGTTTTTACCCGTAGCCTGCGCGTCATCAAGTGCCTTCAGCAGTTTTGCAACCGCGTCCTTTTTTTCCGCAGAGTCATCCTTGATATCGCCGGTTGCACTTGCCTGCTTCGGGTAGAAACCTGCTCCCGCAGCATCAAAACGCGGGCCGACGACACTTACGCCCCTTCCCCACATACGGTCCATAGCCACTCCTGTCCAATAATTCAGAGCTCAACGGCTTACGGACTTTTGGGTGGCGCAGGGGGCGCAGGGCGTTCCGCGCCTATTTGTAAGGCAAAAAAAACCCCTCGTTCGAGGGGTTTTTAATCACGGGTACAGCGCCTTGGCATCAGGTCATCTGAATGATGGTCTGCATGATGGTGCTCTGGGTGGAGATGGTCTTGGCGTTCGCCTGGTAGTTGCTCTGGGCCTTGATCAAGTCCACCAGCTCGTTGGTCAGGTTGACGTTGGAGTTCTCCAGGGAGCCGGCCACGATCGAACCCAGGGTGCCAGCTTGCGGGGAGTCATAGCCCGGCTGACCCGACGCGAACGTCTCTCTCCAGGTGGTGCCGCCGGCAGGTTGCAGGCCCTGTTCGTTGTTGAAGCTGGCTAGGGAGATCTGGCCGATGGCCTTGCTCTGCTGGTTGCTGAAGGTGGCGAACAGCACGCCGTTACCGTCGACTTTCAGGCCGGTGATCTGGCCGGTGGCGTAGCCATCGGTGACCGGCGGGTTACGGTAGGTGGCCGAGTTGTATTGGGTGACGTTGGACATGTTGATCGCAATGCCGTCCTTGTTCGCCGTCGCGTCATTGGCCTTCCATACGCCATCGGTCACCGTACCTGGCACCCAATCCTTGATGGTCAAGGTCGTGCCAGCCACACCGCCGGTCACGATGCTCTTGAGGTTACCGGCACCGTCGAAGGTCAACGTCGAAGGCACAGGCGCTTTCATGTCCGGAGCTGTGCCAGTAGGCGGCGTGCCGTCAGGGTTGCGGCCATCGATCAAGGTGTACGACTGCCATTCGTTGGCGTCGGTCTTCACCACGTACTGCACCATCGGGTGGGCGTTGCCCTGTGAGTCGTACAGCGTGGTGCTGTAGGACGTGGTGAAAGTATCGGTCTTCAGCGGATCAAACGGCTTCTTGCTCTGATCGATGACCGGCTCCGAGGAGTTCAGGTTGCTGCTGGAGTCCACTTTGGTGGACGCCTTTGGCGGCAGGTTGGCCAGGTTCAGTTGCAGGTCGACCAGGCCACCCTTGGTGATCTTGCCATTCTCGTCGGCCGCATAACCTTGCAGGCGCGAGGTGCCGGTGTTGTTGGTGATGTAGCCGTCTTTGTCGGCACGGAAGGCACCGCTACGGGTGTATTCCAGCGAACCGTCGCTGCCCTTCTGCACGAAGAAACCGCCACCCTGGATCGCCATGTCCAGGATGCCGCCGCTGGCGTTCACTTCACCCTGGGTGAACTGCTGGGACACTGCCGCCAGGTTCACACCGTTGCCGATGGTGTTCTGGCCGGTGCCGAGCTTGGACGCGGCGTAGATGTCCGCGAATTCCGCACGCGACGATTTGAAGCCAGTGGTCGCGACGTTGGCGATGTTGTTGCCGGTCACGTCCAGTTGTTTGTTGGCCGCATAGAGGCCGCTAAGGCCGATGTTAAAAGACATGTTTCTCTCCCTCTGCCGTATTTAGCCGGCTCTATGTACCGATAGTCTGAATTTGCGACAGCTTGACGCTGCCCATGCCGCCGGCAAGGTTCAGCAGCATTTCGCCGCCGGTCTTGCTCAATGTCACGCTGGTGACGGTGGCTGGCAGGGAAGTCGCCAGGACAACCGCGTCGCCTTTGTCATTCTTGGTAGTGGCGGTAAAGGTGTAAGTGCCCGCTGCGGCAACCTCACCCTTGTCGTTCTTGCCATCCCAGATAAAGTCGGCCGTACCGGCGCTCTGCGCGCCCATATCGACGGTGCGGACCACGTTGCCGTCTTTGTCGGTGATCTTCACCGAGACATTGCCCACCGCCGACGTAACGGCGACGGAACCGGTCATGCTCTTGCTCGTATCCACCAGGGCCTTGTCGGTCTGGGTGATGATCGAACGCCCCACCAGCGACGACGCTTGCAACGCTTGCGACGAGCTGAAGTTGCTGGAGATCGCATTCACCGAGTCGTTCAGGGTGTTGATGCCTTCCAGGCTGCTGAATTGCGCCAATTGGGCGACGAACGCGCCGTTGTCCTGGGGCGACAGCGGGTTCTGGTTCTTCAGCTGGGTGACCAGCAGTTGCAGGAACGCATCCTTGCCCAGGGACTGGTTGCCCGTGGCAGCAGTAGCGGTGCTCGCGACATTGTTTGTTGCGGTCTTGACCTTGGTGTTGAAAAGGTCCTGGACCGCCGTGTTGGTAGTGGTATCAACAATGGCCATTATTTGGCGCCCCTTATCACTGACCCAGGGTCAGGACCTTCTGCATCATGGCTTTGGCGGTGTTCATCATTTCCGCGTTGGTCTGGAACGAGCGACTGGCGGAAATCATGTCAGCCATTTCCTCGACCACGTTGACGTTGGGGTAGTAGACGTAACCCTTTTCGTTCGCGGCGGGGTGGTTAGGCTCGTAGCGGGCTTCCAGATTGCTCTGGTCTTCAACCACGCCCAGCACCTGCACGCCGGAACCGGCATTGCCCTGGTCCTGGAACAGCGAATCGCTGCCACCGCTCTGGCCGCCCTGGAACATGGTGGCGAACACCGGGTGACGGGCGCGGTAGGTCTGGTCGATGCTCGACGACACGGTTTCGGCGTTGGCGATGTTACTGGCGACGGTGTTCAGACGCGTGGTCTGGGCGCTCATGCCACTACCGGCAATATTGAAAACACTGGACAGGGACATGGCTTACTCTCCACGCAGGGCTGACATCAGCCCTTTGAATTTGCTGTTGAGCAGGGTAAAGCTGGCCTGGAAGTTCACCGAGTTCTCGGCGTAAGCCGATTGCTCCAGCTGGGCGTCGACGGTGTTCTGGTCGATCGACGGCTGCATCGGCGTGCGATACAGCAGCGACTCGTCCCCACTGCTCAGGCCTTGCGCTTCGATATGACGGTTGTTGGTCATGTTCAAGGCGAAGGTGCCGTTCTTGGTCTTGTCCTGCTGTGCAGCGAGCACGGCGGAGAAGTCCAGGTCCCGAGCCTTGTAGTTCGGGGTATCGGCGTTGGCAATGTTGTTGGCCAGGACTTCGGCACGCTGGGCGCGGAAGCCCAGGGCTTGTTCGTGGATACCGAGCGCTTTATCGAAGCTGATGCTCATGGCGGAAACCTTTAGGCTGACCTGCTGTTCGTTGACAGGGTTATAGCAAGGTGTGTGCCAGTTTTTGCAGAGCCCGTATTTGAAGGGTTTGAGGGCAGATTGCCGATGGCAATGCCAGAAAAGCGGCAAGCGGTTTCCGCGTAGCGCCAGTAAAGCGGCAATCCGGGTTGCCGCTATTGAAAGGCTTGCCGCAAAACAAATGTGGGAGCGGGCTTGCTCGCGAATGCAGTCTGTCAGTTGATACATGCATCGACTGACACTGCGCTTTCGCGAGCAAGCCCGCTCCCACATTTTTTACCGTGTACGACTTACTTAGCCTGGTAAATGATGCCCGGGCTGCACTGCACCATCTGGTAATGATCCGGCAAACCGTTCAGCGCTTCGGAAGCACCGAGGAACAGATAGCCACCCCGCTTGAGGGTGCCATGGATGCGCAACAGGATGTCTTTCTTCACTTCGGCCGAGAAGTAGATCAGCACGTTGCGGCAGAACACCATGTCGAACTTGCCCAGGCTGGCGTAGCTGTCGAGCAGGTTGAACGAGCGAAACTCCACGCGGCTCTTGATCGGCGCCTTGACCGCCCAACGCCCCGCCCCTTTCGGGTCAAAGTAACGTTGCAGGCGCTCCTGGGACAAACCCCGGCCCAAGGCCAGGCTGTCGTACTCGCCGGTCTTGCAGTTGGTGAGCATGGTGCCGGACAGGTCGGTGGCAACAATCTGCGCACCGGCCTTCAGTTGGCCCATGTTGGTCCGCTCGAACTCATCGATGGACATCGAGATCGAATACGGTTCCTGCCCCGAGGAGCAGGCCGCCGACCAGATGCGCAAGCGCTGGCCCGGGCTGGCCTTGATGGCTTCCGGCAGCACTTTGCTCTTGAGCACTTCAAACGGGTAGGTGTCACGAAACCACAGGGTTTCGTTGGTGGTCATGGCATCGACCACCATTTCCTTGAGCCCGCTGCGCGGCTGCCCCTGGATACGCTGCACCAGCTCGCCCAACGACTTGATGCCCTGCTGTTCCATCAGCTTGTTGAGACGGCTGGATACCAGGTACTGCTTGTTTTCACCGAGCAATATGCCACAGGCTTTTTCCAGGAAGACCCGGAACTGTTCGAAATCCAAATTACCCGTAGACAATGATACCGCCTCTTAAATCGTGTGACCGCCAGGGGAAATCCCCTAGCCGTGATCTGCTGCCTTGATCCGGTCGACAACCCGGTTTGCCAGGTCATCCGGACGGAATTTGGCCAGGAAGTCATCAGCACCGACCTTCTTGACCATCGCCTGGTTGAATACGCCCGACAATGAAGTATGCAGGATGATATGCAATTTTTGCATGCGTGGATCGTTGCGTATCTCGGCCGTGAGGGTGTATCCGTCCATTTCCGGCATCTCGATGTCGGAAATCATCATCAAGAATTCTTCTTCCGGTTTCTTGCCTTCATCGACCAATTTGCGCAGGTAGTCCAGCGCCTGACGCCCATCATTGAGGGCCACCACGTCTACGCCGACGGTTTGCAGGCAACGGGTCACCTGCTTGCGCGCCACCGAGGAGTCATCCACCGTCAGCACGCGCAGCGAAATCGCCTTGTGCGCCGTCTCGGCGTCGACCACACCGACGGAAATCGCTTCCGAGGTGGGCGCCACTTCGGCGAGGATCTTCTCCACGTCGATGATTTCCACCAACTGATTGTCCACCCGCGTCACCGCCGTGAGGTAGTGATCGCGGCCGGTGCCCTTGGGCGGCGGATGGATCTCTTCCCAGTTCATGTTGACGATGCGCTCCACCGAGCGCACCAGGAAACCCTGGGTCTTGGTGTTGTACTCGGTGATGATCACGAAAGGGTTTTCGCGGTCCTGCAAACCTGCCGAGCCCGTGGCCAGGGACAGGTCAAGGATCGGAATGGTCGCGCCACGGATGTTGGCCACGCCACACACCACCGGGCTGGACTTGGGCATGATCGTCAGCTTGGGGCACTGCAGCACTTCCCGCACCTTGAACACGTTGATGCCGTACAGCTGTTTGCCATCCAGGCGAAAAAGCAACAACTCCAGGCGATTCTGCCCTACCAGCTGTGTGCGCTGGTTTACTGAATCCATTACTCCTGCCATGCCTTGACTCCCACGCTAAAACCTTTGGCCATACCTATAAGGGCAGTGACGCGCACCCAACACTAAACGGCACGAGCTTTGCTATTTATTGGTCATGGATATTAAAACGACAGTTTCCCGACACCTTGACCTGACACGGTATTGCCGCTTGTTTTGCGTACCGCTGGCGCTGCTTGCCTTGGGCTTGGGCACCACGGCCCGCGCGGACAACGTCACCTTGCCTGATCTACTTATCGGCGTCACCCAAGGGTTTCTTGAGTTCACTGTAGAAGATTATCTGGCGACCACCCAGACGCCCGGACGTTATGAAATCCAGGTCAACCAACTCGACCCGCGCCTGCGCATGCCAATGTGCGACAAGGAATTGACAGCCACCCTTGAAAGTCCCGCCCAGCCGATTGGCCGCGTGACCGTAAAAGTACGCTGCGAGGGCGCTGCGCCGTGGACGGTGTTCGTGCCGGCGCAGGTCAAGCTGTTCCGCGATGTGGTGGTGGTGGCGCGGCCGCTGAAGCGCACCGGCATCATCGGTTTCGACGATGTTGTGCTGCGTGAGCGCGATATCAGCCTGATCAGCCAGGGCTATCTCACCTCGGTGGATCAGGCCGTCGGGCAAAAATTGACCCGACCAGTGGTCACCGATCAGGTCATCACGCTGGTGCACCTGGAACAGGCCGAGGTCATTCGCAAGGGCGACCAGGTGGTGATTTCCGCCAGCAGCGGTGCCTTGCAGGTAAAAATGCCGGGGGAAGCGCTGTCCAATGGCGGCATGAGTGAACAGATCAGGGTCAAGAACCTCAATTCCAACCGCGTGATCAAGGCACGGGTGACGGCACCCGGCCAGGTCGAGGTGGCTTTATAGAGAACTGGTATCAGGCGCCAGCTTTTCCTACACTGTGTACCAGACGTGTGCGCATGCAGGTTTATTGTCAATCGAGCCTAAAGTTTGTCCGGGTATGGCCGAAAACATGGCAAGCGTCCAAATACCCAGAGGTTTTTTTATCATGGTCATCGATTTCAGCCGTTTAAATAATTCCCAGGCATTGCCCGGCTCCACGCGCACCACCGGTGCCAAGGACAGCGTAGAAGCCAAGTCCCAGCCACTGCCCGCCAAGGCAGAACAGGCCGGCGCGAGCCAAAGCGGGGAATCCGTACACCTGAGCAATGAGGCTCAACAGTTGCAGAAGGTCACTGACTCGCTGCGCGATCAACCGGTAGTCAACAGCGCCCGTGTGGCCGAGTTGAAACAGGCAATCGCCGATGGCAGCTACAAAGTCGACAGCAACCGTGTAGCCAGCAAGCTGCTCAACTTCGAAGCCGAGCGCTAGGCAAAGGCCTGCGCCGGGCTTTTGGACGCTTAAAACCCAAGGCCAGCCATGCACCACGACGAAACCCTGCTTCAACTGATCATTGATGATCTGGCGCCGACGCAACAATTGCTCGAGCTGCTCAAAGAAGAATCCCTGGCCCTCTACGGCCGGGATATGCGCTTGCTGGAAGAAATCCTGGCGCGCAAACAGTCGCTCATCGTGCTCCTCGAACAGCATGGCAAGAGGCGCAGCCAGATCCTGGCCAGCCTCGGCCTGCCAACCGATCACGACGGCCTTGCCCAACTCGCCAGCCATTCCTCCGTCGGCGACGAGCTGCTGGCGCAGAGCGAAGCACTCAATCACTTGCTCAGCCAATGCCAGGAAGCCAACCTGCTCAACGGCCAGTCGATCCAATTGCAGCAAGCCACCACCGCCAACCAGTTGCGTATACTCCATGGCGGCGAGCCTCCGGCCCTGTATAACGCCCAAGGCTCCACCTCACGCCTGGTCAAGCCAGGCACCCGCAGCCAAGCCTGACGCCGGTTTACAGCGCGCCCTATCCAAGGCGCGCTACATGCTGGCAAAATGCCGGTTCTTGCGTGTAGTCGTATTTTGTCTGGAGATGGAAGAACCGTGTTCAACGCCCTTAATGCGGAAGATGCACCGCAGCCACCCAAGGTACTCACTACACCTCTGGAAATTGTCGGCACCCTGCGGATGCTGCAAGAAAGCCACGACCCGCTGATCATTACCTTCCACGAACGCAGCCAACGCTTCCAAAGCTACCTGGTGGACGTCGACCGGGACAGCAAGACCCTGGCACTGGACGAAATGATCCCGCGCGATGGCGAGCGCTTCCTGGAAAGCGGCGAACCGTTTCGTATCGAAGGCTTCCACGAAGGCGTGCGCGTCGCGTGGGAAAGCAACGGCACCTACACCGTCAGCGAAAAAGATGGCCACCGTATCTACACCGGCAGCATGCCGGACGAGGTGGTCTACCATCAGCGCCGCAATGCCTTTCGCGCCGCACTGAAGCTGGCACAACTGGTGAACATCGAGCTGGGCGGCGAGAAACTCAAGGCGCCGGTCAGCGGCAAGCTGCTGGACATCTCCGCCACCGGCTGCAAACTGCGTTTTGAAGGTGACATCTCCGACCGCCTGCAACTGGGCCAGGTCTACGATCGCTTTATCGCCGCCCTGCCCTTCGGCAGCATGACCACCTCCGTCGAACTGCGTTACCTGCACTTCGAAGAAAAGATCAACACCACCTTTGCCGGCGTGCGTTTCCACAACATGAGTGGGTTGGTGCAACGCCAGGTCGAGCGCTTTGTGTACCAGCTGCAACGCGAAGCGCGGCGCTTTGACAAAGACGACGACTTTTAAGCCTTAAAGTACACCGCAAAAAAAAAACGGGCAGATCCTCATGGGATCTGCCCGTTTTTGCATTCAGGGGCGCGCCCTGCTCAGGTCATGGGGGTGCTCTTCCGGGCCCAGGGGCTCCGGCGGCCCTTCGAATGCGGGCTCATCCGCCGGTGGCTGCGGCCCGTCTTCAGGCTCAGGCTCTTCCGGCACAGCGGTCTGCATCTGCTCCTGCACCACCTGCTCATCGACCCGCGGATCCAGCGCAGCCACCAGCGGCGAGCTGGACATGCTGTCGGGCATCGCCACGTGATGCAGCGGCGCATCGTCCACCTGATGCAGATTCGTCACCGCCTTAGGTCGGATGCGCCACACCAGGATCAGCGCACACAAACTGAAGAACGCGTAGAGCATCTGACTACCGAAGAGCTTCATCACCACGCCGGCCAACAGCGGTCCGATACTGGCACCGACGCCATAGGTCACCAGCAACATGGCGGTCAGCGACACGCGGCGGTCACCCTCAACATGGTCATTGGAAAACGCCACGGCCAACGGGTAAAGGCAGAACTGCACCAGCGAACACAGGAAGCCCGCCACAAACAGCACCTCCAGCGGCACCTGCGTCATGATCGCCAATGGCAACGCGGCGACCGCCAGGCACAAGGCAAAACAGCGAATCAACAAGGCCCGGTCATAACGGTCAGACAACCAACCCAGCGGCCACTGCACCAGCAGGCCGGCAAAAATGCACGAGCCCATGAACAGACCGACCTGCTCGGTCGTCAAGCCTTGCTGGGACGCGTAAAGCGGCGCCAGGCCGTAGAACGAACCGACGATCAGACCCGCGCCCAGCACCGTGCTCAGCGACTGCGGCACCCGCTTGATAAAGAAACGCGGCTCCATCGGTGCAGGATGCAACGGCGCCGGGTGAATCCGCCGGGTCATGGCCACTGGCACCAGGCACAGGGCAAAGCACAGCGCGACCAGCATCAGCAATTCAAGACCGAGCTGGGGATGCATCACCAGGATCAACTGGCCGAGCACCAGCCCCAGGTAGGACGCGATCATGTAGCCGCTGAACACCACACCGCGCTGCTTGGCGTCCGCCTGCTCATTGAGCCAGCTCTCGATGACCATGTATTGGCACATCATCCCCAGGCCGACAATGATCCGCAGCACAATCCAGGCTGGCAGCCAGTCGATCAGCCCGTGCCCCAGCACCGCCGCACCGACAATCCCGGCACACGTGGCATACGCACGGATATGCCCGACCCGGGCGATCAGGCGATGCCCGATCTTGCCGCCCAGCACCAGGCCAAAATAGTTGGCCGCCATCAGCGCACCGACCCACAGGCTGTCCACATGGTCGGCCGCCAGGCGCAAGGCCAGGTAGGTACTGAGCAGGCCGGAGCCGATCAGCATCATCAAGGAGGCGAAATAAAGGGCTCGAAAAGATTTCCAGATCTGGCGCATCGGCGTTCCGAGCGGCTCCTTGCAGTGAGGGACAGGGCTATCGGCATGATAGTCCTGGGTGACGGGTCCGGACAGGCGGCACATACTGTTTCCGGGGATTATTTTGCTTAACCGTCAGACGCTGCCCGGCTGCATGTCAGATACACAGATCGCGATAAATAAGCCGGGCACCTGCTGTGAACCCAGAACCGCAGCAAGGTTCGCCGCTTCTTTGCCGAACGCCCACAAAAAAGCCCCGCCAGAGTGATCTGTACGGGGCTTTGGATCTGGTGTCCCAGGGCCGGTTCGAACGGCCAACCTTCCCCTTAGGAGGGGGATGCTCTATCCAATTGAGCTACTGGGACAAATGGCCGTGACTGCGCCAGGGGCGGTGCGACGGACGGCGTGCATGTTAACGGCCGAGGTGGGTTTTGTCATGTCGTCCGTAGGCTTTTTGAGTGTAGGCCGCTGCCTGCCTCGGCAACTACGGCCTGCCCCAGCAAATCCGGGCACTTGGCGTCATCGTGCAAAATGCACTCCCCCAAAATGCCATCATTGCAAATTGCAATTAAACACGCCTTCAAACATCATATAAACCATTGATTTTATTGAGATAAAACATTGGCACGGGTTCTGCAATACTTCTCCTACAACACCCATTTGGCCACGCCATCCACGGAGAACATGATCATGAACAGCGCGCTTCTGCTAGCTCTCAATACCGTGGCCCTGGCCGCATTGGTGATGTTCCACTTCCAATCGGGCAACAGCGAAGACACCGCGCAGCTCCACCAACCCGTGCCGCATCACTTGCAACAGCGCCCGCAACTGGCCGTGATGACCGCCAAGCCACAATCCGACATCCACCTGACACAGGGCACTCAAGCAGCACCCTCCTCCGAACACTGGGTTTTCTGAGGCCGTACCCATGAGCAAACCTGCCTGGCTGTTCCTTTGCCTGACCTTGGCTGCTGTCATTCTGGGACTCAACGTCAACGCCCAGGACGAGCAAACCACCTCTTTCATTGCCAGCGGTGTGTTTGCGAGCCTTCTCTTGCTGACGCTCATCGTCGGCCGGCGGATCAAATTCGACCCCGTGTTGCGCTGAGCTGCCCCTTCCCACCGCCTACCTTATGTCGCCTCGCGCTAGTAAATCGGCAGATTGCCACTAGTCTTAAAATCAAGGGCAAAAGGCCACATTGCTATACGATGTGCGCCCTTCAGCCCTTTTGCGGCCGGGGTGTGGGCGAAAATTGCTGGATGAAGTTTTTCGTCAAAAAGTTTTCCAACCAGTCCGCAAAAAAGCAAATCAGTGCTGGCATTAAGCCTTTAGGCAGTTCAATATTTGTCACAGAATTGACGCCAAGGAACTGGCAAATCTGAGGCATGATGCGGCCTCTTTGCAATTCAGGTTGAACTTTGGTCGTGAGCCTTGTCTTAACTCTCATCGCTTGCGGCCAATTCCAAAAACCGCTCCCCTGAACTAACCGGTTAAATATATGCGCCCATTGAAACAGGCAATTTATTCCAGCCGTACGGCTGACAAGTTCGTCGTACGTCTGCCAGACGGAATGCGGGAACGCATTGCCGAGGTGGCTCGCAATCATCACCGCAGCATGAACTCCGAAATCATCGCGCGCCTGGAGCAAAGCCTTATTCAGGAAGGTGCGTTGGGCGAAGAGTTGAGCATGCGCCTGGACAGCCCCGAGCTGTCGCTGCACGAACGTGAACTGCTGCAGCGTTTTCGTCAGCTCTCCCACCGCCAGCAAAATGCTCTCGTCTCGCTTATCGCGCACGACGTTGAGGCGGCCGCAGAAGCCAATTGATAGACGACTGAAAGCCGAAGCCAGCTATATGCTGGCTTTTTTTTGCGTGGAATTTGGAAAGGGGATGCAACAAGGGGGCAGAGTTGCCCCCTCAGGACAGGATCAGAGCAGGAAGATTGTTGCCAGCCCCAGGAAGATGAAGAAACCGCCGCTGTCGGTCATCGCGGTGATCATCACGCTGGCGCCCATGGCAGGGTCGCGCCCAAGGCGCGCCAGGGTCATGGGGATCAACACCCCCATCAGCGCCGCCAGCAGCAGGTTGAGGGTCATGGCGGCCGTCATCACGACGCCGAGCGACCAACTGCCGTACAGCAAGTAAGCCACCACACCGATCACCCCACCCCACACCAGGCCGTTAATCAGGCCCACCGCCAGCTCCTTGCGCAGCAGGCGAGATGAATTGGCGGTACTCACCTGGTCCAGCGCCATGGCGCGCACAATCATCGTGATCGTCTGGTTACCCGAGTTGCCGCCGATCCCGGCCACAATCGGCATCAGTGCAGCGAGCGCCACCAACTTCTCGATAGACCCCTCGAACAAGCCAATCACCCGCGAAGCGATAAAGGCGGTGATCAGGTTGACGGCCAACCAGGCCCAACGGTTTTGCAGCGAGCGCCAGACCGAGGCAAAAATATCTTCCTCTTCACGCAGACCCGCCATGTTGAGGACTTCAGTCTCACTTTCTTCACGAATCAGGTCGACCATTTCATCGATGGTCAAACGGCCAATCAACTTGCCGTTCTTGTCGACCACCGGGGCCGAGATCAAGTCATAACGCTCAAACGCCTGCGCCGCTTCATAGGCATCTTCGTCCGGGTGAAAACTCACCGTATCGCTGGCCATCAGATCCGCAACTTTCTTGTCCGGGTCATTGACCAGCAAACGCTTGATCGGCAGCACGCCCTTGAGGATGCCTTCGTAATCCACCACGAACAGTTTGTCGGTGTGGCCTGGCAGCTCTTTGAGGCGACGCAGGTAACGCAATACCACTTCCAGGCTGACGTCTTCGCGGATGGTGACCATCTCGAAGTCCATCAGGGCGCCGACCTGGTCCTCGTCATAGGACAGCGCGGAGCGCACTCGCTCACGCTGCTGGCCATCGAGGGCTTCCATCAGCTCATGCACGACGTCACGCGGCAGCTCGGGGGCCAAGTCAGCGAGTTCGTCGGCATCCATCTCCTTGGCCGCAGCCAGGAGCTCGTGATCGTCCATGTCGGCGATCAGGGTTTCACGCACCGAGTCGGATACTTCGAGGAGGATGTCGCCGTCACGGTCAGCCTTGACCAACTGCCAGAGGGTCAGTCGATCATCCAGCGGCAAGGCTTCGAGAATATAGGCGACGTCGGCGGAGTGCAGGTCATCAAGCTTGCGCTGCAGCTCGACGAGGTTTTGCCGGTGAACCAGGTTTTCGACGCGGTCGTGGTTCGGACCTTCCTGGCGATGCGTGAGATCTTCGACCACGCGCTGGCGCTGCAGCAGCTCGATGACTTGAGCCAGGCGATCCTGCAGGCTTTCTTGTGTTTTCTTTACTTCTACTTCGGTCATAGGCGAACTCCACTCCCAGCAGCGGGGCACGCCGGAAGGATCAATCAGTCAATTCATGATTGGTAAAACGGGGTACTGAGTAACTACTGGGTAAGTCCATGGAGGTATTCCACAAGCCCCGGCGGGGCTGACGGGCGCAATGATACACCGCCCGACCGCTTTAAACGTCAAAAAACTGGAAAGAACAAGCGCTTGCGAGCAAAAGCTGAGCAACGGCTGGATCTATGAACTGCGACGACGCAGCCCGAAAGGAAAACACATGACGTAGGAGAAAAGATAAAACCTGGGATAAATCCTACTCAAACCCCAGACGGCAAAAAGCCCGCACTAGGCGGGCTTTTTGTTTGTATGGTGCACTCGACAGGATTCGAACCTGTGACCGCTCGGTTCGTAGCCGAGTACTCTATCCAGCTGAGCTACGAGTGCAGATTGTGTTTTTAGACCAGATCACAACTGGTTGGAGCCAAGTCACCTGCATTGCTGCAACTGACTCTTAAATGGTGCACTCGACAGGATTCGAACCTGTGACCGCTCGGTTCGTAGCCGAGTACTCTATCCAGCTGAGCTACGAGTGCATTTGTTGCCGCGCATTATAGGCCGTTCAATCTCTATGTAAAGCTATTTTTT
The DNA here is from genome assembly GCF_017316265.1 of Pseudomonas sp. Marseille-Q1929. Taxonomy (NCBI): domain Bacteria; kingdom Pseudomonadati; phylum Pseudomonadota; class Gammaproteobacteria; order Pseudomonadales; family Pseudomonadaceae; genus Pseudomonas; species Pseudomonas sp. Marseille-Q1929. The sequence continues at coordinate 31,787 of NZ_JAFLWU010000040.1, read as the reverse complement.
CGTTTACTTTCAACAACTTACGAAAAAACCAGATTGCAACGTACTAAGCAAATAATGGCGGAGAACGGGGGATTCGAACCCCCGACACCCTTTTGAGGTGTACTCCCTTAGCAGGGGAGCGCCTTCGGCCACTCGGCCAGCTCTCCGCAACACGGGGCGTATATTAACCACGTTCTTCCCCGTTTGCAAACATAAAAAACGATAAAAATTAAAGGCTTGGTTCTTCGTCCTTCTCTTTCTTGATCCGCAGGTAGATTTCCTCGCGGTGGACCGCTACCTCTTTCGGAGCGTTAACCCCAATACGCACTTGATTGCCTTTGACGCCGAGCACGGTCACGGTGATTTCGCCATCACCGATAATCAGGCTTTCTGCGCAACGACGAGTCAGAATCAGCATACCTTTCTCCTCACGCATTTCAGTTCAGGAACAACAGTCTGCAAAAAAAAGGCGTTCGACCTACAACCCAATGGCCATAGCCCTACCCGCCTAAGTATTGTCGAGCCCACGCAAAAGAACATGCGCCCTACAAAAAAAGGAAAGGCGCGGTAAACCGCGCCTTCCTGGCATTACTACATCACTCGCCCTGTCGGGCCGGAGCGTCCAGCTCGAACGCGGTATGCAGCGCGCGTACAGCCAACTCCAGGTACTTCTCTTCGATCACCACCGAGACCTTGATCTCCGACGTAGAGATCATCTGGATGTTGATGCTCTCCTTGGCCAGCGCACCAAACATGCGGCTGGCAACGCCGGCATGGGAACGCATGCCCACACCCACGATGGACACCTTGGCGATCTTGGTATCGCCAACCACTTCACGGGCGCCAATCTCGCGGGCGGTGTTCTCCAGGATCTTCAGCGCCGCATCGTACTCGTTGCGGTGCACAGTGAAGGTGAAATCGGTGGTGTTATCGTGGGAAACGTTCTGCACGATCATGTCGACTTCAACATTCGCGTCGCTGATCGGGCCGAGAATCTTGAAAGCCACGCCCGGGGTGTCTGGCACGCCACGGATAGTCAGCTTGGCTTCATCACGGTTGAAAGCGATACCGGAAATGATCGGCTGTTCCATGGATTCCTCTTCATCAATAGTAATGAGGGTGCCCGGACCCTCTTTGAAGCTGTGCAATACGCGCAGCGGAACGTTGTACTTGCCGGCGAACTCCACCGCGCGGATCTGCAACACCTTGGAACCGAGGCTGGCCATTTCCAGCATCTCTTCAAAGGTGATCTTGTCCAGGCGCTGCGCCACGGACACCACACGCGGGTCAGTGGTATAGACGCCGTCCACATCCGTGTAGATCTGGCATTCATCGGCCTTGAGAGCCGCTGCCAGCGCCACGCCGGTGGTGTCCGAACCGCCACGCCCGAGGGTGGTGATGTTGCCGTGCTCGTCCACACCCTGGAAGCCCGCTACAACTACCACGCGCCCTGCTTTCAGATCAGTACGAATTTTCTGATCGTCGATCTGCAGGATGCGCGCCTTGGTATGTGCGCTGTCCGTAAGGATGCGTACCTGGCTGCCAGTGTAGGACACCGCGGGCACACCGCGTTTGTTCAGCGCCATGGCCAGCAAGGCGATGGTCACCTGCTCACCGGTGGACACGATCACATCCAGCTCACGCGGCAGCGGCGGTTGATCACCACTGATAGCCTTGGCCAGGTCGATCAGGCGATTGGTCTCGCCGCTCATGGCCGACAGCACCACCACCAGGTCGTCGCCGGCATCACGGAATTTCTTAACCTTGTCGGCCACCTGCTCGATTCGTTCGACGGAGCCGACCGAGGTGCCTCCAAATTTCTGTACGATCAAAGCCATTTCTAAGCCGCCTCAGCCCGTAAAGGGGCGCCCAATAAACCAATCTTCCAGCACCTGCGCGCGCCCATGACTAGACCATGGGCCCGCCACCAGTGCCTTAAATACCCGCCTCGACAAACGGCACGGTCAGGGCCAGGGCCGCGTCCAGGGCACCGGCGTCTACACCACCGCCTTGTGCCATGTCTGGACGACCACCGCCCTTCCCGCCCACTGCCGCAGCGGCTTGCTTCATCAAATCACCGGCCTTGAGTTGGCCAGTCAGGTCCTTGGTTACACCGGCAACCAGAACGACCTTATCCTCATGGACACCGCCGAGCAGGATCACTGCGCGGCCGAGCTTGTTCTTCAACTGATCGACCAAGGCCAACAGCGCCTTGCCGTCCTGACCGTCCAGGCGTGTCGCCAGGACTTTCACACCCTTGACGTCCAGCGCCGTGGCCGACAGATCGTCGCCCGCTGCGCTGGCTGCCTTGGCTTGCAACTGCTCCAGCTGTTTCTCCAGGGCGCGATTGCGCTCCAGCACGGCGGACAGTTTGTCGATCAGGTTGTCGCGGCTGCCCTTGACCAGGCTGGCCGCTTCCTTGAGTTGTTCTTCGGCGGCATTGAGGTAGGCCAGGGCCGCAGCGCCAGTCACTGCCTCAATACGGCGCACACCGGAAGCCACACCGCCTTCACTGATGATTTTCATCAGGGCAATGTCACCGGTACGGTTGGCGTGGATACCGCCACACAGCTCCACCGAGAAATCGCCGCCCATGCTCAGTACGCGCACGCTGTCGCCGTACTTCTCGCCGAACAGCGCCATGGCGCCCTTGGCCTTGGCGGTCTCGATATCGGTTTCTTCGGTTTGCACCGGGGTGTTCTTGCGGATCTCGGCGTTGACGATGTCTTCCAGCGCTTTGATCTGCTCAGGCTTGATCGCTTCAAAGTGACTGAAGTCGAAACGCAGGCGCTGGCTGTCCACCAACGAGCCTTTCTGCTGGACGTGATCGCCCAGGACCTGGCGCAATGCCGCGTGCAGCAAGTGCGTGGCCGAGTGATTCAGTGCAGTGGCGTGGCGTACATCGGCATCGACCTGGGTATCGACCGGCGCACCGATCGTCAGGTTGCCCAGCACCATCACACCGTGATGCAGGAACGCACCGCCGGTCTTGGTAGTGTCGCGCACGTCAAAACGACCGGACGTCGAACTCAGGAAACCACAGTCACCGACCTGGCCACCGGATTCGGCATAGAACGGCGTCTGGTCCAGAACCACGACGGCCTCTTCGCCTTCGTTCAGCACGTCGACCGACTTGCCGTCTTTATAAATGGCAACGATCTTGGCCGAACCCACGGTGGCGCTGTAGCCAGTGAACTCGGTCGGCACATCAACCTTGACCAGGGTGTTGTAGTCCAGGCCAAAGGAGCTGGCGGAACGCGCGCGCACACGCTGGGCTTCCATCTCACGCTCAAAACCGGCTTCGTCGATGGTCAGCTCGCGCTCACGGGCGATGTCGGCAGTCAGGTCCATCGGGAAGCCGTAGGTGTCGTACAACTTGAACACCACGTCGCCCGGCACCACGGTGCCCTTGAGGCCAGCCAGGTCCTGCTCGAGGATTTTCAGGCCGTGGTCCAGGGTCTTGGAGAACTGCTCTTCTTCGGCCTTGAGCACGCGCTCGATGTTGCCTTGCTGCTGCTTGAGTTCCGGGAAGGCTTCGCCCATCTCGGCAACCAGTGCCGCAACGATCTTGTAGAAGAAGCTGCCGGTGGCGCCCAGCTTGTTCCCGTGGCGGCAGGCGCGACGGATGATGCGGCGCAGCACATAACCACGGCCTTCGTTCGACGGCAGCACGCCATCGGCGATCAGGAAACCGCAGGAACGGATGTGGTCCGACACCACCTTGAGCGAAGACTGGCTTTCGTTGGCGCAGCCAATGGCCGCCGCCGAGGCGCTCAGCAGGTTGGTGAACAGGTCGATTTCATAGTTGGAGTGCACGTGCTGCATCACCGCACTGATCCGCTCCAGGCCCATGCCGGTGTCTACCGACGGCGCTGGCAGCGGATGCAACACGCCATCGGCGGTGCGGTTGAACTGCATGAACACGTTGTTCCAGATCTCGATGTAACGGTCGCCGTCTTCTTCCGGCGAGCCCGGCGGGCCACCCCAGATGTCGGCGCCGTGGTCGTAGAAGATCTCGGTGCAAGGGCCGCACGGGCCGGTATCGCCCATGGTCCAGAAGTTGTCGGAAGCGTACGGCGCGCCTTTGTTGTCGCCGATACGGATCATGCGCTCTTCAGGCACGCCGATGTGTTGGGTCCAGATGTCATACGCTTCGTCGTCCGTGGCATACACGGTGACCCAGAGTTTTTCCTTCGGCAGCTTCAGCACGCCAGTCAGGAAGGTCCAGGCGAAGGTGATCGCATCTTTCTTGAAATAGTCGCCAAAGCTGAAGTTGCCCAGCATTTCGAAGAACGTGTGGTGACGCGCGGTGTAACCGACGTTTTCCAGGTCACTGTTCTTGCCGCCGGCGCGTACGCACTTCTGGCTGCTGGTGGCGCGGGTATAGGCGCGCTTTTCCTGGCCCAGGAAGCAGTCCTTGAACTGGTTCATCCCCGCGTTGGTGAACAGCAGGGTTGGGTCATTGCCTGGGATCAAGGAGCTGGAGGCTACACGGGTGTGGCCTTGCTCTTCGAAGAAGCGAAGGAAGGCTTCACGGATTTCTGCGCTTTTCATTAGGTTCTTCCACGGAGGCTGCGGCCAAAGGCCAGTGCGCAACATCATCAGACGGAGCGACGGCAAAGGGCCGCATTATATCGGCCCTTTGCCGGTGGTACAGCGTGTTTATACGATTGAAACGTTCAATTAGACGGTGTGCAGGCTCATTTGCGCGAAAATTCGACGAATGTCGCCAGCACCTGTTCGATCTGCGCGCGGCTCACATCCAAATGGGTGACCATGCGCAGGCGCGGTGCGGCGCTCAACTTGATCCCGCGCTCGGCGGCAAACGCCTTGAGCGCCTGGGCCTGGTCGCCGATCTGCACGTAGACCATGTTGGTCTGCACCGGCTCCACCGTGTAGCCGGCTTTGCGCAGCTCATCCCCCAGCCATTGCGCGTTGGCATGGTCGTCGGCCAGGCGCTGCACCTGGTGATCCAGCGCGTACAGCCCCGCCGCCGCCAGCGAGCCGGCCTGGCGCATGCCGCCGCCGACCATCTTGCGCAAACGCCGCGCCTTGGCGATCAACGCCGCAGAGCCACACAGCACCGAGCCAATCGGCGCCCCCAGGCCTTTGGACAAACACACCGAGACCGAATCGAAATACCCGGCGATCTCTCGCGCATCCACCCCCAGCTTGACCGCCGCGTTGTAGATCCGCGCGCCGTCCAAGTGCAGCGCCAGGCCATGTTCACGGGTAAGCGCCCGCGCCCTGGCCAGGTACTCCAGGGGCAGCACCTTGCCTTGCATGGTGTTTTCCAACGCCAGCAGGCGCGTGCGGGCAAAGTGGAAGTCGTCGGGCTTGATCGCCTCCAGCACCTGGTCCAGGTCCAGGGAGCCGTCCGCCTGCACCTCCAGCGGCTGCGGCTGGATCGAACCGAGCACCGCCGCGCCACCGCCTTCGTATTTGTAGGTATGGGCTTGCTGACCGACGATGTATTCCTCGCCGCGCTCACAGTGCGCCATCAACGCCAGCAGGTTGCTCATGGTGCCAGTGGGCACGAACAACGCGGCGGCGAAGCCCAGGCGCTTGGCCATTTCGGCTTCCAGATGGTTGACGCTGGGGTCTTCGCCATACACATCGTCGCCGCTGGCGGCGTTGGCCATGGCATCCCGCATGCCGGCGGTGGGTTGGGTCACGGTGTCGCTGCGCAGGTCGATCACAGACATGAAACAGGCCTCTTAGGGATTGGATAAGTCCTTTTGAAGGTCATTACTGCGGGCAACACCACGGAATATCAAGCCCTGGGCATATTCAATCGAATACCAACCAAACAAACCGATATAGCCTATCGATACGGCAGCCGTGCAGTTTTTGAAAAACCATGATAAAAACTCTCCGCCGCCAGGGTTCTGGTGGCAACGTTCTCAGGGCGGGGTGCAATTCCCCACCGGCGGTAATTACACGCAATGTGTATAGCCCGCGAGCGCTTGGCGCCTCGAACTGCTCACGCAGGACGGCGCCAAGGTCAGCAGACCCGGTGTGATCCCGGGGCCGACGGTCATAGTCCGGATGAAGAGAGAACGGGATTGGCACCTAAGGGCCGCTCGTCTTGCGTACCCTTAAATCCCATTCGATTCATATCGCCCTGTTTTTTTCTTAAACAGGAGTCAGAACATGCAACCCACCGCAATCGACAGCAAAAGCAAAAACCACCACGGCGAGCGCGTCGCGTTTATCCAGGCCTGCTGGCACAAGGATATTGTCGACCAATCGCGCAAAGGCTTCCTCGCCGAAATGATCGCCCAGGGCTACCAGGAATCGGACATCGATTTCTTCGAAGTCGGCGGCGCCTTTGAAATGCCCCTGCACGCCAAGCTGCTGGCCAAGACCGGCCGCTACGCCGGTATCGTTGCCGCCGCGCTGGTGGTGGACGGCGGCATCTACCGCCACGAGTTCGTGGCGCAATCGGTGGTCAGCGGCCTGATGCAGGTGCAGCTGGAAACCGAAGTGCCGGTGTTCTCGGTGTCGCTGACGCCGCATCACTTCCATGCGGGCAGCGAGCACCACGCATTCTTCCACGATCACTTTGTGCACAAGGGCCAGGAAGCCGCCAAGACCTGCGCCGACACCCTGCACAAGGTGCGTGCGATCTATCAAGGCGAGCTGCACAAACGCGTCAGCTGATGCCGTGGCTGCCCAGTTGCATAGAGCTGCGACTGGGCACACTAACTAATTAAGCCCCCCGAATACTGTACCGACGATGTAATGGTGTTGCCGCTCACCTCATGAGCGCTCTCATCATTTACGGAGTCAACATGCCAGACAATCGCCCTCCCATTACCGCACTTCGCAGCCCCGACAACGAATGGATGATTGACGGTCGAGCCAGCCACCCCGTCGATCGTACCCGCGACCTCCACAGAGGCCCGGAAACACTTAAGTCAGTGGCATTCATTACGCTGCATGAAAGCGCCCTGGTCACCGTCGAACGCGAACTGGCGGATGATCTTCACGACTACATCGTCTTCAGCACCACCGATCAAGCTGACCGAGTCCTCGTCGAGAGCCTCCTCGAACCCGACCGTCTCAGCGTCGTGATCAACACTGAACGCTTCATTGTCACCCTGGTTGGGCTCAATCAATTCGTAGTGTTCAATACACAGGGTGGCAACGACCTGATTCATGTCAGCGACGAAGTAACCCGCCCCATCCTGATCAACGCTGGCCCAGGTGACGACCACATCTGGGCCGGAGGCGGCTACTCACGAGTTTTTGCAGGCCCAGGCAACGACACGATCCTGACCCGACGAGGCACCAGCTACATCGAAGCCGGCGATGGCAACGACCAAGTCATCGCCCTCGACGACGGCAATATGACGGTCTATGCGGGCCCTGGTAACGACAAAGTCATTGCCCATGCGGGCCAAGCGTTTGTCCATGGCGGGGAGGACGACGATTATCTGGTCGGCGGCAGCGCCCACAACATTTTGGTGGGCGGCCCGGGCAACGACACTCTTCAAGCAGGCACCGGCACAAACGCGCTGTACACCAGCGAAGGGTTGGATGTGGTCACGCAGCTCAAACCCGAGGACCGCGTTTTTGCAAACCTCAACAGCGGTCTCTCAGCCGCTGGCCAAATCATCGCACACGGGCTGACACCCTTGGATGACACGGCAACCTGCCCTCACCCTCAAGCACGTGTGATCGATATTACCGCCAGGCCACTGGAGTACAGCGGCATCCGGGTGATCGGCAGCGCGCAGTTCCAGCAACGCGTCAATGACGATCTGCAGTTATTGGCCAGCTCGCCCAAGGGGCAAAAAATGTTTGAGGCACTGCATGCGGCCGAACGACACAGCGGCACCCCGATCAACATCTATGAGCTGCAAGATGAAGCCAACGGCATGTTTGTGCCGCGCAACCATTCAAACCCGGCGTCTTTTATTCGAGACAATCAGCCTGGAACCGCCACCTACGGCGGTGCGGTGTACTACAACACCACCTATCTCAGCAACCACACGACTAATATCCCATTGCTGTACCACGAACTTTGCCACGCCTACAACGCTGTAACAGGCAGCTCGCTGCCGGGCGAAAGCGAGGATGGTGAAGACGGCAACAAACCCCGCAGGCCGATCGCCAATCTCGAATTGCAAGCGGTGGGCCTGCCCACCAACGCGCCACCCTTTGATTTTGATAACGACCCGCAGACGCCGCCGACCAACACCAACCCACCGCAATTCACCGAAAACGGTATTCGTGAAGAACTGGGCTTACCGTTGCGTAAACAATACGCAAGGCATGTTATTTGAGTGCAGCAGCCTCTTGCGAGATCGGCACGATCAGGATCCCCGCCCGCAGGCCATTCTTGACCTTCGGGTTGGGGAAGATGATGCGCGCGCCCTCCTCTTCGATCACCCAACGCGTCTTGGCCACGTCTTCTGCCAGCAAAAAGCCCTTGGCCAACGGCGAGAAGTTTTCCACGTCCGCCGGCAGGTGCAGCAGGAAGGCGTCACTGTGCTTGATCACCTCGCGGGACACCGCAAACAGTTGCAGGCCGTCAAGGCTATCGACGGCCGGTTCGGTGCCTTCAATGATCTGCTTGAGGCGCGTCTCCAGGCGCGAAACATCCACGCCCTGGTTCTGCCCGAACGGTCGCGCCTTGCCCAGCTCCAGGGTGAAAGCCTCGGCGTCGAGCTGTTCGTAGGTAAACGCGGTGAAGGTAATGGAGGTCTTGTTCTGCAACAGCACCGCTTCCATGCCGGCCGCGCGCAGGCGCTCCAGTTCGCGGCGCGAATGCTGGCGCCCAGCCTTCCACGGGTACAGGGCAAACTGCTCGATCTTCGAACCGCGAATGGCGGTGTGCAGGTCGTAATGCAGGCGCGAGCGGTCGGGCAGGCTGAAAAAGCTGCGGGCCAGTTGCTCAAGCTCGGCGGCGCGCATCGCCTCCGGGCCGATGTTTTGTTCATGACGGCCGTTGAACAGCCGGTTGACGTCCAGTTCCAGGTAACGCTCGCCGCGACGCATGGCCTCGGGGTTGCCGAACAGGAACAGAATACGGTTGCGGGGCTTGATCTCCCCACGGGCGATGCCATGCACCAGGCGGTCGAGCAGTTCGATCGGCGCCGTTTCGTTGCCATGGATGCCAGACGACAGCAGCAGGTCGCCGCCATCGTCCTTGCCCTGCGGCGGGCGCACTTCCAGCGCGCCCTCGCTGAGCCAGCGCATCTGCACGCCGTCGACAGTCAGTTGAATTTTTTGCGCCGGTTCGCGACCGGCGAGGGTCAGTTCAAGCAGTTTGCCGAGGGCGAGCATAAGCACACTTCCTTAGTGGTTGCAGCCTGGGCCGTGGACGTGATCGTCGTCGTCACCTTCAACGTCGGCAGGTTCCATTTCCAGCTGCAGGCTCATCAGGTTGGTGGCCAATGGGCGCATCAGCAGGTTGGCGTATTCGGCATCGCCTTCTTCCACGTCCACGCCGATCAGCAGTTGGCCGCGGCCGTCGTGCTGGATCCAGATTTCCTTGCCCTGCCACACCACGGCGACGCGGGTGCAGGAAGTTTCCAGCTGGGTGCCGTCGGTGTCTTCAAGAATCAGTTTCAGGGTGTCGGTGGTCATATATATAACTCTCAGCCGTGCGGCGTTAATTGATCTGGAAAGGATAAACCGAGCCCAGTTTAAGGATTTGCGTCAGTTCATCCAGTGCCGTCCGGCATTCAAGCAACAACTGCGGGTCAGCCAGATCGGTTTCCCGCAGGCTGTCGCGGTAGTGCTTGCCTACCCACTGGGTCAGTGTTTCGTACAACGGCGCGGTCATGATAACCCCTGGATTCACCGCCGCCAGCTCCGTTTCGTTCAACGCCACGCGCAAACGCAGGCACGCCGGGCCACCGCCGTTCTGCATGCTTTGCTTGAGGTCAAACACCTTCACTTCGCGGATCAGCCCACCGGAGGCGGTCAGGCCTTGCAGGTAATGCCACACGCGTTCATTGGCGCGGCATTCTTCCGGCACGATCAGCAGCATCGAGCCGTCGGCGCGGGTCAGCAACTGGCTGTTGAACAGGTAGGAACGCACCGCGTCCTCGACGCTGACCAGGGCGCGGGGCACGCAGACGGACTGGAAGTTGCCGCCCACCTTGCCCAACTTGGCTTGCAGCTCTGCGAGCATCTGTTCGGTATTGAGGAACGCGTCCTCGTGATAGAACAGCACTTCGCCGTTGCCCACGGCGATCACGTCGTTGTGGAACACACCGGCATCGATCACGGCCGGGTTCTGCTGGGCGTAGACCACGCCCTCATCCTTCAGGCCATGCAAGCGCGCGACGGCTTGGGACGCTTCAAGCGTCTGGCGCGCCGGGTACTTTTGCGGCGCCGGGAAACGGCTGTCGAACGCACTGCGGCCGAACACAAAAAACTCTACGCCGGCGTCACCGTACTCGCGGCAAAAACGCGTGTGGTTGGCCGCGCCTTCGTCACCGAACTGCGCCACCGCCGGCAACGCGGCGTGGTGGGCGAAGTGCTTCTGATCGGCAAACATCGCCCCCAGCACGCGGCTGGTGGTCGGGTGCTCGATGCTGCGGTGGTACTTGCAGTTCAGGTTGGCGGCGGTGAAATGCACGCGGCCGTCAAAAGTGTCGGCGCTTGGGCTGACCGTGGCGGCGTTGGCCACCCACATGCTCGATGCCGAGCAACTGGCAACCAGCAATGGCATGGCATCCTTGGCGGCTTGCTGGATGACTTGGGCGTCGCTGCCGCTGAAACCGAGGCGGCGCAAGGCGGCTACGTCGGGACGCTCCTGCGGTGCGAGCACGCCTTGCACAAACCCCATGTCCATCAGGGCTTTCATTTTTTGCAGGCCCTGCAACGCCGCTTCCTTGGGGTTGGAATGCTGCTGGCTGTTGCTCTGGGACGCGACGTTGCCAAAGGACAAACCGCCGTAGTTATGGGTCGGCCCCACTAGACCGTCAAAATTGACTTCATAGGATTTCATCGGCGAGGCTCCACGAACATCTGTTTTTATAGGCATTAATTGCAGGTCTATATCTGTAAACCCGATCAACTGTGGGAGCTGGCTTGCCTGCGATGGCATCACCTCGGTGTACCTGAAAGACCGAGTTGCCTGTATCGCAGGCAAGCCAGCTCCCACACAAGCCTGCTTCCACCTTTAGTTCAGCGTAATACCTGGGGTCAGCGTGGCGGGCACTACCAAGCTTGGCGTTTCCAGCGACGCCACCGGATACGCACAATAATCCGCCGCGTAATACGCACTGGCGCGATGGTTGCCCGAGGCCCCTACCCCACCAAACGGCGCAGTACTCGCCGCGCCGGTCAGTTGTTTGTTCCAGTTGACGATCCCCGCACGGCTTTCCAGCCAGAATTGCTGGTAACGCGCTTCGGAGTCCGACAACAAACCTGCTGCCAGCCCGTACTGGGTGTTGTTGGCCTCGGCAATCGCGTCTGCAAAATCAGCGTAGCGAATCACCTGCAACAACGGGCCGAACAGTTCTTCGTCTTCACGTTCAGTGACGCCGGTCACATCGATAATGCCTGGCGTCAACAGCGCGGCCTGAGCCTGCGGCTGGGTCATTTCCAGCAGCGCCACGGCGCCGTTGGCGAGCATCAATTCCTGCGCCTCCATCAAGGCTTTGGCGGCCGCGAGGGAAATCACCGAGCCCATGAACGGCGCTGGCTGCTGATCAAATGCGCCCACTTCGATGGTCGCGCTGACCGCCACCAGGCGCGCCAGCAACGCATCGCCCCAGGCGCCTTCCGGCACCAGCAGGCGACGGGCACAAGTGCAACGCTGGCCAGCGGAGATAAACGCCGACTGGATAATGGTGTAGACCGCCGCATCCACATCGGCCACTTCATCCACCACCAGCGGGTTGTTGCCGCCCATTTCCAGCGCGAGGATCTTGTCCGGGCGCCCGGAGAATTGCTGGTGCAGATGATTGCCAGTGCGGCTGGAACCGGTGAAGAACAACCCGTCGATCCCAGGGTTCGCCGCCAGCGCAATACCGGTTTCCCGCGCGCCTTGCAGCAGGTTCAACACGCCCGCCGGCAAACCGGCTTCGATCCAGCATTGCACGGTCAACTCGGCGACTTTCGGCGTCAGCTCGCTCGGTTTGAACAGCACGGTATTGCCCGCCAGCAGCGCCGGGACGATATGCCCGTTGGGCAGATGACCGGGGAAGTTGTACGGGCCAAACACCGCCACCACGCCGTGGGGCTTGTGGCGCAGCACGGCGGTGGCGTCGCCCAAGGGGCCGCTCTTCTCGCCGGTACGCTCGCGGTAGCTTTGCACCGAGATGGCGATCTTGTTGGCCATGCTGGTGACTTCCGTGGCCGATTCCCACAGCGGTTTGCCGGTTTCCTCACCGATGCAGCGGGCGATTTCATCGGCGCGCTGTTTCAGAGTGGCGGCGAAGGTTTCCAACACACCGATGCGCTCTTCCAGCGAACGCTTGGCCCAGGCCGGAAACGCCTGGCGTGCAGCCTGCACAGCGGACTCAACCTGTTCTGCGGTGGCGCCATTACCGGCCCACAGCACCTTCTGGGTCACCGGGTTGCGCGATTCAAACAACTCACCCTGGCCCGCCAGCCAGCTACCTGCGATATACAGCGAATTCATTATTTCGACTCCCGAGCAGCAGACAACGGAACAGCACGCACTTGATCACCCACCACCAGTTGCAGGCGCTTGGCGGTCTGTGGATCGACCACCAGCGTGCCTGCCGCCAGACGGGCTGGAGCGGCCGTGATACGGCACTCCTCGCGCTTGCGGTTATGGATCAGGAACGGCGTGGCGTCGTCCCCCGGCGTGCCGATGGCCAGCACCAGCGATTGGCTGTCGCGCACCGCACGAATCTTGCTGGTCTCACACTCCACCGCCGGGCCCGCATCGAAGATATCGACGTAGCCCTGGTAGCTGAAGCCTTCGCTCTTGAGCATGCTCAGCGCCGGCTCGGTGTCCGGGTGGACCTTGCCGATCACGTTGCGCGCATCCTCGGACAGGAAGCAGCTGTACAGCGGAAACTTCGGCATCAGCTCGGCGATAAACGCCTTGTTGCCCACACCGGTGAGGTAATCCGCCTGGCTGAATTCCATCTTGAAGAAATGACGGCCCAGGCTTTCCCAGAACGGCGAACGCCCGGCGTCGTTGGACACACCGCGCATCTCGGCGATGATCTTGTTGCCGAACAGCTGCGGGAACTCGGCGATAAACAGCATGCGCGCCTTGGCCAGCATGCGACCGTTGAGGCCGGTGCGGTAATCGGCGTGCAGGAACAACGAGCACAGCTCGGAATTGCCGGTGAGGTCGTTGGCCAAAAACAGCGTGGGGATTTCGCGGTAGATATTCAGCTCCTGGGAGGCGCTGACCGTCAGGCCGACCCGGAAGTTGTACCACGGCTCGCGCAGGCCGACGGCGCCAGCGATGGCGGAAATCCCCACCACGCGGCCTTCGTCGTTTTCCAGCACGAACAGGTAGTCGGCATCGCCGCGCCCGGCTTCGCCGCGAAAGGTTTTCTCGGCCCAGCCAACCCGGTGGGTCAGGCGCTCTTCGTTGGCCGGCAAGGTGGTGAGGCCGGTGCCGGTGCTGCGCGCCAGATCAATCAGGGCAGGTAAATCGCTGCTGCGTACGGGACGAACGATCATGCTATCTCCTCAGACGGGCCGCCGTTGCCAGCCACCCGCGAAACTCTGTGTTTAAACCGCAACCAAACGCACGCTGGCGCCTTCGCCGACACCCAGCGCTTCCGCCGCCGCCAGGTCCAGGGTCACTGGTTTACCCGGCGCGTAGTCCAGCTCCAGCAGCACCGCGCGGTAATCCTGCAACGACGCATTGCTCACCAGGTACTGGCGGCCGACACCCTTGGCCATCTCGCCGATCTTCACCGGTACCACGCGGCTCTGGGCAATCGAGCGAATGCCCGAAACCCGTGCATGCAGCGTCGGGCCACCGTCGAAGATGTCGATGTAATGGTCGGTCTCGAAGCCTTCGCGCATCAGGATGTCGAAGGTGATCTGCGCACGCGGATGCACCTGGCCCATCGCCTCTTGGGCTTCGTCGGGCAGCAGCGGCACGTAGATCGGGTAGTGCGGCATCAGCTCGGCGAGGAAGGTACGGCTTTTCAGCCCGCACAGACGCTCGGCGGCGGCGTAGTTGAGGTCGAAGAAGTTGCGACCGATGGCGTCCCAGAACGGTGAGTCACCGTTCTCGTCGCTGTAGCCGACGATCTCGGTCACCACCGAGTCGGCAAAGCGCTCGGGGTGGCTGGCGACGAACAGCAGGCGGCCACGGGAATTGAGTTCCGACCACGGCGAACCGACCAGCTCGGGCACCACGTAGAAGCTGGTGAGCAGGCTGTTGCCGGTGAGGTCGTGGCACTGGGAAAGCACGTGGATCTTGTTGTGGATCTTCAGCTCGCGGGACGCGTGCACGAAGGTCTCGTTACGAAAACTGTAGAAGGGTTCCGAATAGCCGGCCGACGCGACAATGGCCGAGCAACCGGCAAGCTTGCCGGTCTCGGTGTCTTCAAGCACGAAGAAATAGCTTTCTTCACCGTTGAAACTCACCTCGGCCGCGAAGGACGCTTCGCTGGCGGCGATCTTGTCGCTGAGGCGCTCGACATCATCCGGCAAGGAGGTGACACCAATCGGGCTGTCCGCAGCCAGACGCTGTACCTCGCCCAGATCAGCCATTTGCGCGGGGCGCATCACCAGCATGGTGTCACTCCTTAACTCGAAAAACTCATAGGGAAAAAAATGCCGGGCACGGAATCTGGATTCACATAAATCCAATGTGGGAGCGGGCTTGCCCGCGATAGCAGTCTGTCAGTTGATGAATCAGGTGACTGATCCACCGCTATCGCGGGCAAGCCCGCTCCCACACTTGATCCGGTCCGGCCAATCAGATTTGTGTAAGGGTTTTTACTGCACGTTCAAAACGGTCAAGACCTTCAGTGATATCTGCCTCTTCCACCACCAGGCTCGGCGCAAAGCGCACCACGTCCGGGCCGGCTTGCAGGATCATCAGGTTTTCTTTCTCGGCCGCGTTGAACACGTCCTTGGCTTTGCCCTTGAACGCATCGCTCAACACGCAACCGAGCAACAGGCCCATGCCACGCACTTCGGTGAAGATGCCGTACTGCTTGCCGATCTGCTCCAGGCGCGCCTTGAACTGAGCGTGCTTGGCGTTCACGCCAGCCAGCACTTCGGGGGTGTTGATCACGTCGATCACCGCTTCAGCCACCGCACACGCCAGCGGGTTGCCGCCGTAGGTGGTGCCGTGGGTGCCGACCACCAGGTGCTTGGCTAGCGCTTCGGTGGTAAGCATCGCCGCGATCGGGAAACCGCCGCCCAGGCTCTTGGCACTGGTGAGGATGTCCGGGGTCACGCCGTAATGCTGGTAGGCGAACAGCTTGCCGCTGCGGCCCATGCCGGTTTGCACTTCGTCGAACACCAGCAGCGCGTCGTGCGCGTCGCACAGTTCACGGGCACCTTGCAGGTAAGCCAGCTCGGCCGGCAGTACGCCGCCTTCGCCCTGGATCGGCTCCAGCACCACGGCACAGGTCTTGTCCGAAACGGCGGCTTTCAGCGCAGCCAGGTCGTTGTAAGGCACGTGGGTGATTCCGGTGATTTTAGGCCCGAAACCATCGGAGTACTTGGACTGGCCACCGACGTTGACGGTAAACAGGGTACGGCCGTGGAAGCTGTTCAGCGCAGCGATGATCTCGTACTTCTCGCTGCCAAAACGGTCGAACGCGACGCGACGGGCCAGCTTGAAGGCGGCCTCGTTGGCCTCGGCGCCGGAGTTGCAGAAGAACACGCGCTCGGCAAAGGTGGCGTCGATCAGCTTGTGGGCCAGGCGCAAGGCCGGCTCATTGGTGAAGACGTTGGACACGTGCCACAGCTTGTTGGCCTGTTCGGTCAACGCACCGACCAGCGCCGGGTGGGCGTGGCCCAATACGTTGACCGCGATGCCGCCGGCAAAGTCGATCAGCTCGCGGCCCGCCTGGTCCCAGACACGGGAACCTTCGCCACGCACGGGGATGAAGGCGGCAGGTGCGTAGTTAGGCACCATGACCTGGTCGAAATCGGCACGTTGCACCGGGGCTTGCTCAACGGACATCGGAGTCTCCTGAAGAGGAACGCCTGCCTGGAACTGGCGGGCGATGCAGGGATTGTAAGGACAGTTTTAAGTGGGGCCTTGTCGCCAAGCGACAACTTCTTATAGCGCCAACCCCCGTTTTTGGCGGGTTTACGCCAATGCGACAAATAGCGTCGCAATGGCGCAGTTTAAACTAACTATCTAGAGCCGGCGGCTTGAAACACGCTGATCTACTGATGCGCTTTACTGACTATCAGAGATTGAGCATGAGTACGCCCCCGACAACGCACACTGCCGAACAGCCCGACAGCCACTATCAGCTTCTGAAAGAGGCTTTCCCCGCCTGGTTGGGCACCGCGTCGAGCACCAAGCAACAGGCTCTGTCCCGGGCCAAACCGCAACCGCACCCAGCAAACGCAGAGCTATCGCGCCTGAATGCCGCACATTGGGCCGCGCAAAATGCCGTAGATGATGCGCTCAAAAACGTACAAGACCCGCGAGCATATGCCCGCACAATGCTTGAGGAGGCGCTGCGGACCCGCTATGACCTGAACCTCAATAGCGAGATGGTGTACTTGCGCCTTTATATTCCTCAACACGTGCCGTGGTTTTCGATCCCCACCGGCGCCGCGCGTACCTGGACCGTGTCATTGCTGGACGCGGCCTTGCACAACTTCGAACACGACGAAACCGTCAAAGGCGCCTTTGAGGCCGACTCGACCTTCATTACCCAGCCCAACGCCAGCGGGCAGTTTGAAACACTGCCCGCCGTCCGCAAAAAACTAGGTGTGACCGCCTTCACCGGCCTGTGTCGCGAACTGGATATCGGCGCGCACTACCAAACCTACCTGCGCACACAGCTGGGCCTGGACGAGCCGGTCAGTGCTGCCGTGATGCGCATTAAGGTGGACGCCAGCCAAAAAGCCGCCCTGCGCGCAGCCCTGCAACTGGCGCGACTGCGCGGTGATATCCAGGAGGACTTCGCGCAACAGGTCGAACAGCTGCTGCAAGGCGACAGCGATCTGGCGCTAGACAAACTGGCCCTGCGTTGCCACGACCTGCAGATGATGGACGCCCCACTCACAGGCATCCTGCTGCTCGCCCCTGATCTGCAAACCACCCGCGCGGTACCACGCCTGGTCGCCTACGTACCGGACGACCCACAGCACCCGCTCAAGGAATACCCTTCGCCGCTAGCGTTCAAGCAGGAACTCACCCGCCAATTGCGCGATAGCGATTACCAAACGTTTTTCAGCCGTTTCGTGGCCCATGAATACCGGGGGGCATTTTTTGCCGACCTGAGCCAACGCCTGGAGCGGATCAAATGGCACCCATCCGAGCGCGGCAGCAGTTTGGCGCCATGGCGCAAAGACCCCACCGACGATCCCAAACTGCAATTTGTCGCCACACCGATCCAGGGCGATGCGTGGTTGCACCTCTATCAACAAAAACTCAACCAGATCCTCAATGATGCGCGCACCCAGGCGGTATCCACGGCCACGGTCGACCGTAATGCACGCTGGGCACTGTGGGATTCATTTGCAAATGTGGCATCGGCGATCCTCAACGCCGCACTCCTGATCGTCGCGCCGTTTGTTCCCGGGCTGGGGGAGTTGATGCTGGGCTATATGGCCTGGCAAATACTCGATAATGAATTCGAAGGCATTATCGACTGGGCTGAAGGCTTGCCCCAGGAAGCGTTCGGCCACCTGATGACCGTGCTGAAAACGTGGGTGCAAGTGGGTACGTTCGCGGCGGGCAGTGTTATTGGCCTCGCGCAGTTACGCAAAGTGTTGCCTACACCGGTCGTGGAATTCTTTGACCGTTTCAAACCCGTCGCCCTCGCCAATGGTACCCAACGCTACTGGCAACCCGACCTCACCCCTTATCAACAAAACCTCACGCTGCCGCCGCGCCTGGGCGTCAACTCGCAAGGCCTGCACCAGATGCGCGGCGAATCGCTGCTGCCGTTGGAAGGCAAGCTGTACGCCGTAGAAAAACTGGCGGGCGAAGAAGGCTATGGGATCAAGCACCCAACGCGTCCCGAGGCCTATATGCCGCGCCTGCAACATAACGGCGCGGGCGCGTGGCACAGTGAGCTGGACACACCGTTGCAATGGGACCGCCCGACCTTGCTCCGGCGCCTGGGCCACGGCGTCAGTGAGCTGAGCGAAGCCGACCGGCACCTGGCGCTGGACATCAGTGGCATCCACGAAAATAACCTACGCAAGATGCACGTACGCGGCGCCCCCGTGCCCCCGCTGCTGGACGATACGCTCGTGCGACTGAGCATCGACCGCAACCTGCAAACCTTGATCGACCGTCTCGACAGCGACGACCCGGCACAGCACGCACAGATCGACCCGCAAGACATACTCCAGCTCCTCACCACCCACGGCGACTGGCCCAAGACCCGCGCCCTGCGCATGCTGGATGCCGAAGGCAAAACGACCTGGGAGTTTGGTGACAGCCACCTGCCAGTGGTGCAGATTCCCGAAGCGCAACTGGCCAATGGCGAGCTGCTCAAGACCGTCCTGCAAGCCCTGAGCCCGGAGGAAATCCGTGCGCAGTTCGGCGAACGTGCCGCCGATCCGGAACTGAGCCTGGACAACCGTGTGAAGCAACTGCGCAAAAAGCTGGCGCGGGTTGCCGAGAACAATCGCGCTGCCTTATTTGACTCACGCTACGCCCAACGACAAATGGCCAGCAATCCCCACGCCCAGCATCTGATGGATGCCGCCCCCGGCTTGCCCGCACCGCTCGCCCAACAGCTGCTCACCCAGGCCAACGGCCACGAATGGCAGGCACTGGACGCCCGGCGCACGCCCCCACGCCTGGCGGAAATGGCCCGCAACGTACTGGCCGAACAGCGACTGAATCGCGCCTATGAAGGGCAGTATTTGCACATCGGCGGCACTGTCGACAGTGATCGCCTGGCACTGAACACGCTAAAACTGCTACCGGGCTGGTCGGATCAAATCCGACTGGAGGCCAGGCACCTCACGCCTGCTGGCGAACGCTGGCTACAGGTCGGCCCCGATGACGCGCCGGTGCCGCGCACACTGGTGCGCACCGCCACTGGCCGCTATGTACCCCACGATGAAAAAGGCCCGCTGTTCGGTGAAACCGACTTGTACACCGCCATTCTCAATGCACTGCCGGACGCACAGCGAGACGCCTTGGGCCTCCACATCAACCAGGGCGAGATGCTCAAACAGCGCCTGCGCCAACGCCCACTGGCACGTGATGAACTGCGAAAAGTGCTGGGCATCGATGCGCCGCGCGAACCCAACCTGGACACCCAGCGCCTGCTGGGAATGGACGCGGGATACCCAGCGCATCCCCCACAACCTGCACTGCAACTTACCGTGGAGGGACGTTTAAGAAACCTGTATCCACAGCTGCGCGCGGACCAGATCCAAAGCCTGCTCAACCATCTGCACACCTTGCCAGGGGGGGCGGCCAATGAAGTTGCGCGGCTCGCCCAGGAATATGCGCGAATGACCCAGGACCTGAGAACCTGGGAACAACAGGTTCCCAGCAATCACCCGCGTACTGGCTCCCCACTGTCGGCAATGCAACAGCGAATCGAGCGCAGCAACCGCCGCCGCATTGCATCGAGGATCAGACGTTGTTGGCGGCGCGAAGCCCCGATTGTTCATCCCGCAAACAATGCGGCCAACGACGGGTTCAGCCTGCAACTGGATTTGCCAACGTTCGGTCCGTTGCCGGTAATGACAGCAAACTTCGACCACGTTTCAATGCTGAACCTGTCCGGCAGCACCGACACTACGGGCGCAAATGCGTTTCTAACGCGCTTTCTCCACCTGCAGCAACTGCGCATGGAAGGGTTTGACCTAGGCACACCACCGCCACAGATCTACGACATGCCACGCTTGACCACGCTGGACTTGAGCAGTTGCAACATTGTGCTCACCCCCACAAGCCAGGCGCAGATCGCGTCCATGAGCCGCTTGCAAACCCTGGTGTTGTTCGACAACCCGTTGGGGCGGGTGCCGAGTGTAGAAGCCATGCCTGCACTGGTCAGCCTCGACTTTTCGCTGACAGGCATCACGCAGGTACCCGACGGTTTGGTCAGCCGCCCCCAGTTGTACACCGCCCTGTTCAACGGCAATCAAATACGTGAGCTGCCTGCCGCGCTCTTCGAGCGCCCGCCCAGCCACCCGGAAGAATTTGACTTCAGCGACAACCCGCTGTCGGGCGAGACGATGGAGCGGGTCAAGACCTTTTTTCAACACCATGACACCTACTGGGAAGTCGACGCGCCGCCAGCCGATATACGTGACGCTCAAGCACTTTATCCGAGCTTCAACCAAGACCGGCTCAATCGTTTTATCTACGGCTTACCCGGCTCGCTGGAAGCTGGCCGTATCGAACTGGCCCAATTGGCTGGCGAGCTGCAAACCCTGCAACAGCAACTCGCCCACTGGAAGAACGCCCCCGACCTTAGCCCACAAGAGCTCACCCGCAGAACCGACCTGCGCAGCTTGCTGGAGCGCAGTTGGCGGCGTGAATCCACGCCTGCGGGAGATCCTGAGTATACGTTGATGATCCCCGACAACCTGTCAGGGGAACTGCCGTCGATAAGCGTTCCCTTGCGCCACATCAATACAATTGGGCTGGTGGGCACAAACCAGACACTCAACCTGTCCGGGTTCATCGGCAACTTCCCTGAACTGCGCGTGCTCAATATGGAAAAATTCAGGCTGGGGGATATACCGCAGGTCATACTCGCCCAGCCCAAACTGTGGATGCTGGCATTAAGAGATTGTTCGATCACCCTCTCCACCACTTCACGCGCTGCGCTGGAGCGCATGCCCGCCCTACAGCATCTGAACCTGAACGCCAACCCGGTGGGAGAACTACCAGACTTCACCCGAATGCCGGGCTTGAGCGCGATACAGTTGCGAAACACCGGGCTGGATGTGGTGCCGTCGAGCCTGCTGAGCAACCCGCCGCGCCAGTTTATCAACTTGAGCGACAACGCGATCAAGCAGTTGCCTGCCGCCCTCTTCACACTGCCGGAGGAGGTCACCCAGGCCTTTGACTTATCAGGTAATCCGCTGTCGCCGCAGGCCCTGGATCAAATCAAGTTTTACTGTCAGCGCACCCGGGAACACTTCAGCGTTCAGGCGCCCACTGCACAGCGAGCATGGGTCCGTCGTCTGTATCCAACCCTAAGTGATACCGCGGCGGACGGTTTCGTGTTTACGCTGCCTGGTGGAATGAGTGATGTCGACGCAGAACTCACCCGCCTCGAAACAGACTACGAACACCTGACTTCCGACCTACAGGAATGGGTCCTCGATGTACCGACGCAACACCCGAACCTGGGGGTTCCCCTGGACATGAGCACCCGTGCCTTAGAGCAACTCAACCGCCTCAACTTCAAACGCCAGTTGGAAGAAGCCTGGCGCCGGGAAAGCGAGCTGGACGACGAAAACCCGGATGACATCAATACATACGGGCTGGAAATCGAAACACCCATCATGGGTGCCCTGCCCGAACTGCGCACGCGCCTTGAACATGTCACCAGACTTGAATTTACCGGTGAGACAACCACCGTTCAGGTCAATAACTTCCTGCGCAGCTTCCCTAACTTGCAAACGCTGAACTTGAACCGGTGCACCCTAGGCGGCTTACCCAGCGTACTCTTCGAGCTGCCAAAGCTGACCACACTCGAAATGTCCAGGTGCGAAATAACGCTCACCGAGACCTCCGCACGCGCCGTGAACGACCTGAAAACCCTGGAATTCCTGAACCTGTGTGACAACCCCTTGGGGCACGCGCCGGACGTCAGCAACCTGCAGCAGCTTACCGCCCTGCACTTACGCAACACACGGATAACCGAGCTCCCCTCCGGCCTGTTCCAACACGCCAGCCTGGTCTATCTGGACCTGAGCCAGAACCAAATCCGCGAGATCACACCTGACTTACTCGCTAGGGTGCAAACCCTGCATGAGGATTGTGACCTGAGCGACAACCCCTGGTCGGCGCAAAGCATTGAATACCTGCGCGAGTACTACCGAAGGACTGGCATTGACTTCGAGGTCGTCGAAGCGACCACGGATGCCCAGGGCAACCCCGTGCAACAACCGCTGGAGGAACCCATGGACGAGGAGTAACGGCTAGCCGCGTTCGGCCGGCACCGACGACAATTCAAACGGGCTGCTGCTGCGGCGCTGGTTGCGGTCTTCACGGGGGGTGGCGCCAAAGAAATTGCGGTAGGCGCTGGAGAAGTGCGGCCCCGAGGAAAAGCCGCACGACAGGCCGATCTGGATGATCGACTTGCTGGTTTGCATCAGCATCTGGCGGGCCTTGTTCAGGCGCAGCTCCAGGTAATACTGGCTGGGGACGCGGTTGAGGTATTGCTTGAAAATCCTTTCAAGCTGTCGTCGCGACACGCAGACGTGCTGGGCGATTTCGTCGGTGGTCAGCGGCTCTTCGATATTGGCCTCCATCAGCAACACCGCCTGGGTCAGCTTGGGATGGCTGGAACCGAGGCGGTTTTGCAGTGGAATGCGCTGGCGCTCGCCGCCTTCGCGGATGCGTTCCACCACCAGTTCCTCGGAGACCGCACCGGCCAGCTCAGCACCGTGGTCACGGGCCAACACCGCCAGCAGCAGGTCGAGTACCGACATGCCACCGCAGGCGGTGAGGCGGTCGCGGTCCCAGTCAAACAGATGGCTGGTGGCGATGACCTTGGGGAAGCGCTCGGCGAAATCGTCCTGCCAGCGCCAGTGCACGGCGGCGCGGTAGCCATCCAGCAGGCCGAGTTGGGCCAGTGGGTAGACGCCGGCCGACAAACCGCCGATCACGCAACCGGCGCGAACCAGTTGTTTAAGGGCCGTGCTGAGTTGGGAGGCGATAACGGTCGGCGGCTCGTCCGCCAGCAGGAAGAGTTTCTGGAAGCCTTCGAGCTTACCCGCCCACGGTTCGCCCGGCAGTTGCCAGGCACCGTCGATGGCAGGCTCGGCGAGCAGGAACGACAGCTCGTAGACCACATCGGGATGCACCCGCTGAGCAACGCGCAAGGCCTCCTCAGCCAGCGCAAGCGTGAGTGCTTTTGTGCTGGGCCAAATCAGGAAACCAATGCGATGGGCGGTCATGGAGGGCTATCCGAAGCGAGTAACAGTAATGAAGACAGGGGCTAATGCTAGCCGGTAAACCAACACAAATCTTAAAAGCTGATGAGTTTCCAAATGTGGGAGCTGGCTTGCCTGCGATAGCGGTGGGTCAGTTGGCACATTTGTTTCTGATACACCACTATCGCAGGCAAGCCAGCTCCCACAGGGGATCGAGGCCAGCCTTCAGGCTGCAAAGCATGCACTAATTTAGTGCACAAAAGCAGCCTTGATTATTTCAAGCTACCGGACAAGAACTGCTGCAAACGCTCGGACTGCGGGTTCACCAGCACTTCACGCGGGTTGCCACGTTCTTCGACGATGCCTTTGTGCAAAAACACCAACTGGTTCGACACTTCACGGGCAAAGCCCATTTCGTGGGTCACCACCACCATGGTGCGGCCTTCCTGGGCCAGGTCCTGCATCACCTTGAGCACTTCGCCAACCAGTTCCGGGTCGAGGGCCGAGGTGGGTTCGTCAAACAGCATCACTTCCGGTTCCATCGCCAGGGCACGGGCAATCGCCACACGCTGCTGCTCACCGCCGGACATATGCCCGGGGAATGCATCCTTGCGATGGCCCACGCCGACTTTGGCCAGGTAGTGCTCGGCCTTTTCCCGGGCGTCTTTTTTCGACATGCCCAGCACGTGCACCGGCGCTTCCATCACGTTTTCAATAGCCGTCATGTGCGACCACAGGTTGAAATGCTGGAACACCATGGACAGGCGCGAACGCATGCGTTGCAACTGTTTAGGGTCGGCGGCCTTCATGGCGCCGTCCTTGTTGGCCACCAGCTTCAGCTCTTCGTTGTTGAGCAGGATCTTGCCGGCGTGGGGTTGCTCCAGCAGGTTGATGCAGCGCAAAAAGGTACTTTTGCCCGAACCACTGGATCCGATGATGCTGATCACATCACCGGCCGCGGCGGCCAGGGACACGCCTTTGAGCACTTCATGACTGCCATAGCGTTTATGCAGGTCTTGGACTTCAAGTTTGTACATGCGGTCGGTTCTCACAAAAACAGGTGGTCAGTCGTTGAGCAAGCGCCCGTGACGCAGCGCTTCGCGCCCCGCCACCTTGGCCAGCCAGAAACCCGCTTGGGCATAACGTAGCCGTTCAACGGCAAACAATACCCCCGACGTACCGGCGCAGATGATGCTGACGCGGTCTTCCAGGGGATCAATCACTTCAAAAATCGCTTCGCCGGCCTCAACCCAGTCACCGGCTTTACGCAGGTAGCTGATCACCCCGGCGTGGGGGGCAAACAGCAACTCGGTGCCTTCGAAGGGCATGCCCTCGCAGGGTTCGTGTTGCGGCGCAGGCCATTCGCCCTTGATCAGGCCTTGTTCGGCGAGGAACGCGAGGATGCCTTCGGCGTGAAAGACCGCTTCGTCGCGGCCGGTATCGGCTTGCCCACCCAACTCCAGCGTCGTCGCCAGGCATGCCAGCGGGATCTGCGCCTCGGGGAACGCGCGGGACAAGCGCAGCCACGGCAGCGAACAGGCTTCATCAAACGAACTGCCGCCGGAATCTTCCGCCAGCAGGCCGACCTTAACATTCAGATGCGCCGACAACGAACGCCACTGCGGCCAGTGTTGCGGCAGTGCGTACATGTGCAGCGCGGCTTCGGCGTCGCAATGCAGGTCAAGCACCACGTCCGACGTGCAGGCATGGCTCAGCAGGATGCGTTGCATGCCTTGCAACTGGCTGGTTGGCGCGGGCAATGCGTCCAGTGCAGCGCTCATCGCCTGGCGGATCAGGCGCACGTTGGCGTGGGGATCGTCCCCCAGCTTGCCGTCGAGCAGCGCGGCAACCGGTTCGCTCAACTCGACGAAATCACGGTTGAAATTCTTGCCGCTGCCCACTTCGAAACGCCCCTGGTGGCTGCCTTGCAGCAACTGGCCCAGGCCCATCGGGTTGGCCACTGGCACCAGCTCGATCACGCCGTTGAGGGCGCCTTGCTGTTCCAGTTCGGTAAGACGCTTTTTCAGCTCCCAGGCCGCGCGCATGCCAGGCAATTCATCGGCGTGCAGGCTGGCCTGGATATAGGCCTTGCGCTCGCCGCGGCCAAAGCGGAACACGCTCAACTGGCGCTCGCAGCCCAGGTGGCCCCAGGGCAACAGATGATCGATACGTTCCATCTCAATGCTTCCGTGGAGCCAGGTAGCTCAGCCAGCGGCGCTCGGCCAACTTGAACAGGCGCACCAGGATGAAGGTCAGGCACAGGTAGAACGCGCCGGCGGTGATATAGGCTTCGAACGGCAGGTAGAACTGGGCGTTCACCGTGCGCGCGGCACCGGTGATGTCGATCAGGGTGACGATGGAGGCCAGGCTGGTGGTCTGCAGCATCATGATCACTTCGTTGCTGTACTGCGGCAGCGCGCGGCGCAGGGCCGACGGCAGCAGGATGCGGCGGTACAGCTTGTAGCGCGACATGCCCATGGCCTTGGCCGCTTCGATCTCGCCATTGGGCGTGGCCTTGAGGCTACCGGCAATGATCTCGGCGGTGTACGCACTGGTGTTGATCGCAAACGCCAGGCACGCACAGAAGGTGGCGCTGGACAGCAGTGGCCACAGGAAGCTTTCGCGTACCGCTTCGAACTGGGCCAGGCCGTAGTAGATCAGGAACAGCTGCACCAGCATCGGCGTGCCGCGGATCACATAGGTAAACAGCCAGGCCGCACCGTTGACCACCGGCTGCTTGGACACGCGCATCAAGCCCAGGGGCAAGGCGGCAAGCAGGCCGAAGAACAGCGAGATGGCGAGCAGTTTCAGGGTGGTCAGCAGGCCGCCAAGGTACAGCGGCATGGCCTCCCAGATGACGTTGTAGTCGAAGATCATAGATCAGCCGCCCTTACGCCTACCGAGTAGCGCTTCTCAAGGTGACGCAAGGCCAGCAACGACACGCTGGTGATCACCAGGTACATCGCCGCCACTGCGAGGAAGAAGGTAAAAGGTTCGCGGGTGGCGTCTGCCGCCTGCTTGGCCTTGAACATCATGTCTTGCAAACCCACCACCGAGATCAACGCGGTGGCCTTGGTCAGTACCAACCAGTTGTTGGTGAACCCAGGGATCGCCAGGCGGATCATCTGCGGCACCATCACCCGGAAAAACACCTGCAAACTGCTCATGCCATACGCAAGGCCGGCCTCGGCCTGGCCCTTGGGAATGGCCATGAAGGCGCCACGGAAAGTTTCCGACAGGTAAGCGCCAAAGATGAAACCCAGGGTGCCGATACCGGCGGCCAAGGGGTTCAAGTCAATATAGTCGTCGTAGCCCAGCATCGGCGCGACGCGGTTGAGCAGGTCCTGGCCGCCGTAGAAAATCAGCAGGATCAGCACCAGGTCAGGGATCCCGCGGATCACTGTGGAGTACAAGTCACCCAGCCAGGCCAACCAGCGCACCGGCGACAGGCGTAACGCGACCCCGATCAGACCCAGAACAATGGCCAAGGCCATGGACGACAAGGCGAGCTGAAGCGTCAACCATGCGCCATCGAGGATGACGGCCCCGTAGCCTTTCAACATGATTCAGGTCCTCGAAAAGGGGGATGAAAAAATGGCGCAAACCGCAGGAATTCTGTTGCTTGCGCCATTTCGGACAGACAGCTAGGACGATTTACTTAGCGTCAGCGCCGTAGATATCAAAATCGAAGTACTTGTCCTGGATTTTTTTGTACTCACCGTTGGCACGGATCGCGGCAATGGCTGCGTTGATACGGTCGAGGTTTTCCTTGTCGCCTTTGCGTACGGCGATGCCGATGCCGTCACCGAAGTACTTGGCGTCGGTGAACTGTGGGCCCACGAACGCGTAGCCTTTACCGGCTGGCGTCTTCAGGAAGCCGTCCTGCAGCAGGGTGGCGTCGGCCACGGTGCCGTCGAGGCGACCGGCTTCCACGTCCAGGTAGATTTCGTTCTGCGAGCTGTAAGGCACAACCGTGGCGCCTTTAGGGGCCAGGACTTCCTTGGCGAAGCGATCATGGATCGAACCGCGTTGTACGCCGATTTTCTTACCCTTCAACTCATCCAGGCTGTCGCTGACGGTGGTGCCTTCCTTCATCACCAGTTGCGCTGGGCTCAGGTAATAGCGGCCGGTGAAGTCCACGGACTTCTTGCGATCTTCCGTGATGGACATGGACGACAGGATCGCGTCGATCTTGCGCACTTTCAGAGCAGGGATCAGGCCGTCGAACTCTTGCTCGACCCAGGTGCACTTCACGTCCATCTGCTTGCACAGGGCGTTGCCGATGTCGTAGTCAAAACCGACGATGCTGCCATCGGGTGCTTTAGAGGCAAACGGAGGGTAAGCCGCTTCGATACCAATTTTCAGAGGCTTGCCTTCAGCGAAAGCCTGCATGGACAGCACGGACAGCGCCAGGGCGCCCAACAGCACGAGTTTCTTCATCTTGGGACTCCATCGGTATAGGGCAAAACAGCAGTATGAGCCATGGCCCACGATGCGACTTAAGGAAAACCGAATTGCGGTGCTACGTCCTACACCGATTCAACATCGGAGACGACGAGCGAGTGATCGGCATTCTAACGACAGGCCGGAAGCCGATATTTCCTCAATGCGACAACAATTTACAGAAGCACTGAGAAAGCGGTTCCAGCACATTGACAGCCCCTGAATTTTATGCAGAGACAAAAGACATTAAACCTGTAGACGCTGCAAATTGCGGGCCTATTATTCGCAAACCCTTCTAGCACGGCAAGTCTGGCGTTTAATCTTATTTGCGGGGGTGTCTAGAATGCGGCTTTTCGGGGCACAGGTGTAGCACATCGCCTCATGTTTGGGCGTTGGGTTACACATTTCACGACGGCGGTAACATTCAGAAATGCCCTACGAGAGAAACCGATATTTATTGGGTTGAGGGTTATGCGGGTCTGTCAGCGCAACGCCAGCACTGATTTGCAATGCATTCCCATGTGGGAGCTGGCTTGCCTGCGATGGCGGTGATTCAGCTGGCAGATGTGTCGCTGACCCACCGCCATCGCAGGCAAGCCAGCTCCCACATTTGATCTCTGTTGGTTTTGAGATCCTACAAAAAAGCCCCATCCGGCTTACACCGAATGGGGCTTTGTACCAGCAACCCGCCTTACGCGACGTTCATGGTCTTGTGCGTCTCGATCAAATGCGCCACCACACCCGGGTCTGCCAGGGTGGAGATATCCCCCAACCCGTCGTACTCAGCCGTGGCAATCTTGCGCAGGATCCGCCGCATGATTTTCCCCGAACGCGTCTTCGGCAAGCCCGGTGCCCACTGGATCACATCCGGCGAAGCAATTGGCCCGATCTCTTTGCGCACCCAGTTTTTCAACTCCAGGCGCAGCGCTTCGTTCGGCTCTTCGCCATTCTTGAGGGTGACATACACATAGATGCCCTGGCCCTTGATGTCATGCGGTACACCCACCACCGCCGCTTCGGCGACTTTCGGGTGGGCAACCATGGCACTTTCAATCTCGGCGGTGCCCATGCGGTGGCCGGACACGTTCAACACGTCATCCACACGCCCGGTGATCCACCAGTAGCCGTCTTCGTCGCGACGGGCGCCGTCACCGGTGAAGTACATGCCACGGAAGGTCTTGAAGTAAGTGTCGACAAAACGGTCATGGTCACCGTACAGGGTCCGCGCCTGGCCCGGCCATGAATCGAGAATCACCAGGTTGCCCTCGGCAGCGCCTTCGATGATGTTGCCCAGGTTGTCCACTAACGCCGGCACCACACCAAAGAACGGCCGCGCCGCCGAACCCGGCTTGAGCGCATGGGCGCCCGGCAGCGGGCTCATCAGGGTGGCGCCGGTTTCGGTCTGCCACCAGGTGTCAACGATCGGGCAACGGGATTGGCCGACGTTCTTGTAGTACCAGTCCCACGCTTCCGGGTTGATCGGCTCACCCACCGAACCCAACAGACGCAAGCTGCTGCCATCCACACCTTCGCAGGCGGCGGTGCCGGAAGCCATCATCGCGCGAATCGCGGTCGGGGCGGTGTAGAGGATATTGACCTTGTGCTTGTCGACGATCTTGCCTACGCGGGTAATGTCCGGGTAGTTCGGCACGCCTTCGAACAGCAGCGTGGTCGCGCCATTGGCCAGCGGGCCATAGACGATATAGGTGTGGCCCGTGACCCAGCCGACGTCGGCGGTGCACCAGTAGATCTCGCCCGGGCGGTAGTCAAACACGCGCTCGTGGGTCAGGGCGGCATAAAGCAGATAGCCACCGGTGGTGTGCTGCACACCCTTCGGTTTGCCGGTGGAGCCGGAGGTATAAAGGATGAAGAGGGCTTCTTCGGCGCCCATCTCTTTAGGCGCGCAGACCGTGCCCGCCACTTTCATCAGGTCTTCGTACCAGATGTCGCGGTGCTGGTTCCACTTGATCGCGCCATTGGTGCGCTTGCACACGATGACTTTCTGGATGCTGCTGGTTTCCGGGTTGGTCAGGGCGTCATCGACGTTGGCCTTCAACGGAATCTTCTTACCGGCGCGGATGCCTTCGTCGGCAGTGATCACCACCTTCGACTTACAGTCAATGATGCGACCGGCCAGGGCCTCCGGCGAGAAACCGCCAAACACCACGGAGTGAATCGCACCGATTCGGGTACACGCCAGCATGGCGACCACGGCTTCGGGGATCATCGGCATATAGATAGTCACCACGTCGCCGCGATGCACATCCTGGCCGCGCAAGGCGTTGGCGAACTTGCAGACTTCTTCATGCAGTTCGCGGTAGGTGATGGTGCGGCTTTCGGAAGGGTCATCGCCTTCCCAGATGATGGCTGCCTGGTCGCCACGTTCGGCGAGGTGACGGTCCAGGCAGTTGTAGGAAACGTTCAGGGTGCCATCGGCAAACCACTTGATATCGACATGGTGATCGTCGAACGAGGTCTGTTTCACCGCGGTGAAAGGCTTGACCCAGTCAAGGCGCTTGGCTTGCTCACGCCAGAAACCATCGGGGTTGACCACCGACTGCTGGTACATGGCCTTGTAGGTCGCCTCGTCGGTCAGCGTATTGGCTGCTACTTCGGGGCGAACGGGGTACAGGGAAGCCGCACTCATCTTTCTTACCTCGGTGACAATAGTTGTTTTTGTATGCCCTGTTGTAGCCGGGGCTGCCCCATAGAACCATTCGACGATGGTAGTAACAAGCCCCTACATTTTGCCCTGCTATCTGCTTTGGCGGCTCTGGCCCGCGGCCCGTGGCGCTTTGCGCCAGAATGAAAAAAGCTTTACCACGGGATTGTTACAAAAACCGCCAACAGTGTTTATCAAAAGCACGGGTATATGAATATAACCCGCAGGCCTAGAATCACTTCCGCCAACACAGGCACTGTGATTAACACCGTAACAGCCCCCACGAAGGCAACGTTAATCCGAAACAACCAACCCTAAGTTACACACGCGGCCTCACAAAGGCCCCGTGGCCCCTTTCGCCCTGAATAAGGTAAATAAAGAAATGAAAGCTCTAGTAGTTATGGCCCTCAGCAGCTTGTGCGCCACCGCCGCCCTGGCCGACGAAGCCCCGACTGACGTAGCTAGCCGCAACGCCCCGATTGTTGAAGACTACACTTACAGCACGCACCTGGATGTGGCCAAAGTAGTGTCCATGAGCAGCATTCCAGAA
The DNA here is from genome assembly GCF_017316265.1 of Pseudomonas sp. Marseille-Q1929. Lineage (NCBI taxonomy): Bacteria > Pseudomonadati > Pseudomonadota > Gammaproteobacteria > Pseudomonadales > Pseudomonadaceae > Pseudomonas > Pseudomonas sp. Marseille-Q1929. The sequence continues at coordinate 957 of NZ_JAFLWU010000040.1, read as the reverse complement.
GTCTGCGAAGTTGTACCGGTGAAGATGGAATATGAAGATTCGCAAGGTCAGCGTCATATTCTTAATTACCACGTGATGGGGAATGGTTGCTCTAACGGATAACCACTTAGTTAGTGCAAGTTGAACCTGATCTTATTCGCCGCAAGAAATCGTTCTTGCGGCAAAAAAACCGCCCCCTCCTCCCCTCGCTGCGCGCCCTCGAAAAAAATCCTGCCGCTCGTCCCTCCAGCCAACCCCAGCAAACCCGTGCCTTGGCTTGAAAAGCAGGCTTTTTGTCTGCGATCCGTGACCATCCGCCACAACACAAAGCCGATTTTTTCCCTATAATGCGCGGGTAAATCGGGCCTGCAATATCCCTTTACACTGGGATGAAGAGCCAGACCTGAGGCCCCGCTGGAGCAAACACCTGCGCTCCGCCCCTCAAGCCTCAAGCAGACCACCCGTAACCCTGATTCCGTTTAATGCCTGCGCGAGCTGTTGCAAGAAACGATTCCTTAAGATCCACCGCGGCCTCTGGGCCGTGTGAACACCCAACCATCCGGTTTCACACGGGCACCTTTGAGCCCTCACGCAGGAGACGACACGTCATGCTGAGCTGGGACGAATTCGACAAAGAAGAAGAAGGCGAAGTAGCCGCTGCTAAAGGCGCCAACGCCGGCCACGCCACCGAAGCCAACATGGATCGCCTCGACGGTGCCGGCGCTGCCGCCGCCATCGAAGCCCGCGCCGTCACCGCCAGTGACTCCGCCGCCATCGTGCGCGCCAAGGCCGCCCTCGACAAACTCGACGTTGCCGAAGGCCTCGCCGAACTCGAAGGCGCTTCCGCCCGCGTCGCCGTTGACGAAAAGCGCATGATCAACTGCCGCGCCGACCTCAACCAACTCGTGCCGTTCAAGTACGACTGGGCCTGGCAGAAGTACCTCGACGGCTGCGCCAACCACTGGATGCCGCAAGAGG